>JBBSSJ010000051.1:0-19296 GCA_038242095.1 Cytophagales bacterium | reverse complement strand
TGAAAAGCAGTTCGTCGGCATCGGCATTTTTGTAGAAGTAATCGGTCAGCGACTTACGCGGTGCGGCTACCCCGATGGTGACGCTCTTATTAACAAGCAACGGTACGCGGCTGTCCAGAAAGTCGTTCATCGGCTTCACCGAAAATCCCAGCAATTTCCGCATCGTGAGGTTGTTGGCTACCGCAATTTTTGGAGTAACATCCACCGGCGGTGCTACTTTCGTTACCCTGGTTGGTGGCTGCAAATGGTAAAGCAGCGACGAGGTACCTTCGAAACCAATCGTGCCAAAAACCTGCTCATGGTACAGGCTGCCGTCCGGTTTTCTGAATTGCGTGTGGCGCTTGGACGGGATGTCTCCCTGACGATGGTAGATGGGCATAAATTTGTCTGTTTATCAAGAGGTACGCTCTATAACGTTGTTTAAGCAACAATTATACAAACAATTTATTATTCCAACAAATATTTGTACTATTTGTTTGTGAATGGTTTGGCCTAAATGATTGAATTGCCCAAAGCCCATCCCGCCCTGAATTTTCCCTTACTTTACTACTTCTTACTAAACTCATCCCATGGCTGCTACCGCACTACTGCTTCCCGACCTTGAAGAAATTCATATTCGGGCGCGACTCGTTTTCTACGGTGAAGAAGCCAGCCACACCGTTGCGCAAGCCATCATAGCCGAAATCAACCGGATGTATAACGAACCCCAGGCCGTTGTGCAAGTGGGCAATGGCAAACGTCGCGCGGTATTCGTAATCGAATACGCGCTGCTGGACCCCGCCGAAAGCGAGCGGTTCATCCATGGAAATCAGGATTATCTCAATAATTTCATTCGGCTGGAAAAAGAAAATCTGGTCACCCGTTCGTTCATGGGCTTTGGCCTGGGCGACAACGTGGGGCATTGGATCGTGAGCGATCAGCTGGGACATTCGACCACGGCGGCGCACGAGTTCGGGCACGGCTTGGGGCTGGATCATCCGGCCCGCCTCGACTATCGGGGTAGTGGCAGCCCGCCGCCCATCATGGCCCCGCGCGGCACGCTGGTCGATCCGCAATTTCAATGGGAGCCCCAAGCCAAAGCGGGTGAAGTGGGCGGCACCATGAACCCGATCCACCGCCGCGTAGCGGTGGATGAAATCCAGCAAATCGTGGATAATCTTACCTTTCGACCCGACGGAACGGCGTCAGTTGGCCGGCTGACCAATATCTTATTCGACAAATCGGGACATCCGGAAAATTAAAACCCCTTTATCCCCAGTTTATTACGTAACGTAGTGTCGGTGGGGGCATTGTGCGACCAATAGTCAGAGCGGATTTGCTCAGTTCTAGTGGCGCGGGTCGTGAGTACTTTGCCGCGCGAGGGATAGGTTTCTTCCCAACCCGCGATGACATAAGGAAAGGCTTTCTCAAAAATGATGCGTAACTCGCGTTGGGCGCCGGGGTAATTCAACGCGTATTGTTGTAAAGATTTTCCGGTGAACTCGCTTCCGGTGTAAGCGCTTAAAGTACCCACGGCTTTCTGTGGTTCGAGCTTTTGTCCGGCGATTCGGGCGGCGTAGGCTGCCGGGATTACGGTGGTTTCGCCTTGGGGCAAAGCTGCGGGGTTCATGCGAAGGCGCGTCCAGATTTCGTCCTCTAGCCAGGCAGCGTCGATTCTAAAATCTTCGGTAGCGTTTCGCTCAAAATAGGAACGCTGCATCACGTCGTAATTTTCGCCAACCAGATTGAGTTGATAATACACTTGTCCGCACCAATCCTGCGACGACATGGTAACTTTCTGACTGTGTTCGTATTTCTTGATGTTAATGGGCGTAAATACCGAACTGTACAGCGAGTAATCGTAAATCCCCGTCACGAAGCGGCGGATGGCGTTAAGTTTCAAAACTGAGGTCGCCTTATCTTCGGCATCAGATTCCAGCTTGACCTGCGTGTCGGTGCGAAAGTCTTCCGTAACAAAAATCAATATCGCTTCACCGGGATTATTGGCCCCGTACTGCGCCTGATCCAGGGCATAGCGACTGATTTCAGCTTGACCATTGTACCAATAATCGCGGAAGTTCTGGGGCGCGGCGAAGCTGTCGGTACTATCCTTCCGTTGACAGCTTGTCAGGAGACCGGCGATTAGGAAAATAACGAATAGTACGGTTGGCTTTTTCATAGCTTTTAGGTCACAGAACGGTCCGCCGCGCGGTTTCACGGATCGGTATGCCGCCCGTGTATACACGGAGTTTTCCGGCGTTTTTTTTAAATATCAGATTGGCGTTTTTCCCAGCCACAGCCCCGCAAACGATGCCAGCAGACAGAGAACTACGCTCAGCATGATGTTAAAAATGGCGTCACCCCAGCGATCGCTCAGCAGCATTTCCAGCGTTTCGTTGCTAAACGTAGAGAAGGTACTGAATCCGCCGCAGAAGCCCACGGCAATCAACGCCCGGTAGTGCATAGCCAGCTCGGATTCGCGGAAGGCCATCCAACCCGTAAAAAATCCTAGAATTATGCAGGCGAGGACGTTGGCGGCCAAGGTGCCGTAAGGTAGATTAATTGACCAGTTAGCCAAGCTGCGCCCTATTCCGTAGCGGACTAAGCTACCAAATCCGCCACCCAGGAAGATTAGCAGGAAATTATTCATAAAGATGTGGGGTGGTAACTTTTATTTCTCATAATCTAAATTGGCGCTTGTCTCTTGTTGCATTACCAAATGTCAAAAATACTCGAAGAATTTTTTATCTTCTTGATGTCGTCTCAGAGTCAATTTGTCATTATCAGATCTCTTCTGATCAGCTTTTAGTTCTTTAAAAGACTTGAATTTTTTAACTGTTGGCATGACCTAAAAATTTTATATCTACACGTTTGTTTTTATTATTACGAGATCTGTGGCAACAGAGAAATCAGCGAGATTATTTTTCAGCGTTAAGATTTCTCCTAATATAAGTACGTGTTAAAAAACAAACTTTTCGCTTCTTGCGAGTCAACATCAGCATGAACTCCAACCGATACTCTTTCATACAAATTGGATAAATTTTGCCTTAATCTTTTCCGCCTAGATTCACTTGCACAATTATTACAAATGAAAGCATTGATCCTATTTTGAACTTTATCTTTCTTTAAGGACAGTTCATTCCCTCCAATAGTTATCGTTGATTCTATTGCAGGAAATATATGGTCAGCAAAAGAATCGACAATTCTTCGACAGGTTGTCAGAGCTTGACTGATTGATTCAGAATTATTTTCTGACAACCGAGAGATCACAGAAGGTATTTGCTCAATCACATCTCCCAAATTATCAGCAATAAGTAAATCGATATCCTTTTTATAATTATCAAAAATATTTTCAGCTAAAGAATCAAACGTGTTTTGGTAGTACACAGTTGTAGCGAAATCGTGCATCAATGAAACTACTCTGGAAATAACACCTTCCAGTTTTGAAATACTTGATGTAACTCCATTCATTTGACTTGTCACTCGATCAATCACAAAAAATGCCCTATCTCCGCTGGTATCAGGAATCCTGATTGAAGCAAGCTGCTGCCTTTGTGCGTCACAAAAAGCTTCCATCTCTGCAATAGGCATCCAATAGCCTTCTAGCTTTGCTTTATTTATCCATCGACCTGTACGAGACATATAATTTAATGAAATGTCATCTTTCGAATTATACCCCTGCATTTCATATCTTAACCATTGTCTAATATCTTCATTGTCAACATATCTTGACAGTCTAGTGGTTTTTAATAAAATAGATTTACAATCAAGCCTTAACAATTCGATATCATCGATTATTTCCTTCGCCAAAGAAATAATATGTTCTGTTTTTGATAGTTCCATTTGATATTTTGAAGTACGCTACGTTTTTTTTAAGTTAGTGTCTTTACAGACATACATCGTAGCAATTTTTTATAGAGATCCAAAACGCGGTTTAGTTCAATGCAATATACGCACAGAATTCAATCCTCCATTACCTCCAATTCCCAAAATCTCCCTACTTTCACAAAAATTCCCTCCCCTAACTCCCTCCATGCAAAAAACCGCTCCCCGTAACGAACTACTCAAAATCCTGGGCGTCGGCTTCGGCATTGCCGTTACTATCGGTGGCACCATTGGCACGGGTATCCTGCGCAAGCCCGGACCAATCGCCGAGCAGCTCGGCGACCCATGGCTTATTATGGGCTTATGGGCGGCGGTGAGCCTGTACGCTTTGCTGGGTACATTATGTACCATCGAGTTAGGCACCTCAGTGCCACGCGCGGGTGCCTGGTACGTGTACGCGCAACGCGCTTTCGGGGATTACGCGGGCTTTGTGGTGGGTATCAACAGTTGGCTGGGGACCTGCGCGGCGCTGGGTTTTGGGGTCTATACCATGAGTGAGTACCTGGCTTTGCTGTTGCCGCAGTTGGTGGGGGGCTATGAGCCGTATTTGGCCGTGGCAATGCTGGCGACCTTGGCCGCGCTGCACTGGATCGGACTTGCTTTAGCGAGTCAGTTTCAGAATGTAATGAGCTTTGTCAAAGCGGTGGGATTGTTTACTTTCGTAGGTTTCTGCTACGCCTACGGACAGGAAGTAACGGCGGAACAGACGCTCGCCACCACGAGTCGCATCGCCGAAACGGGCAGTTGGATTGGCCCGATAATCTTTTCGCTGCAAGCCATTTTCTATACCTACGATGGCTGGCACACCGCCGCCTATTTCGCCGAGGAAGACCGCGATCCTACCCGCAACCTGCCACGCTCGATGATTGGCGGCGTGAGCCTGATTATCATCATTTACCTGCTCTGTAATCTGGCGATCCTGTACGTCCTGCCGATGGACCAACTGGCGGGTTCCAAACTAGCCGCCGCCGACGCCGTACGCCTTATTTTTGGCGAGCGCTCGGGTAAGTTCGTTACGCTGTTTTTGATGATCTCCATCCTGGGCATCGTCAACGCGCAGCTCATGTTCAACCCGCGGGTCCTTTATTCCATGAGCCGCGACGGGCTTTTCCTGCCAGCCGGAACACGCGTCAATGCAGGCGGTACGCCTTCCTTTGCCATGCTGGTTACGGCGGGGCTGGCGATTACCTTGATTTTGATTGGCAAAGAGGCCTGTGAAAAGCTGTCTGACATCGCCACATTCTTCTTCGTACTGGGTTATACGTCGGGCTTTGCTTCCTTGCTGGCCCTGCGCCGTAAGGAGCCCGATTTGCCCCGCCCGTGGAAGGTACCTGCCTACCCGGTGCTGCCGATCGTAATGCTGATTTTGTCCGTGGCATTTTTGATTGGGGCCGTGGTGCAGGATTTGTCAAGTTCACAGTTTGCGTTGCTATTTTTGGTCATTAGTTATCCGCTGTACTTGGGCGTGAAGCGACTGAATTCTTGAATGCACTTGACAAGTTGTCAAGTAAATACTAACTTTCCGAAAAAAGACCATGAGAACATTGACCGTCGGAGAATTGAAAGCTCAGTTCTCCCAAATAATAAAAGACGTTCAGGCAGGAGAAGAGATAGCGGTTGCTTTTGGGAAAAGAAGGGAAGTGATTGCCTACCTCGTTCCCAAACCTAACCGTAAGCCTACGCCACGCAAGTTGGGAATTCTGCAGGGAAAAGGAAAAGCGGTCTTTGCGGACGACTTCAAGATGACCGAAGAAGAATTCCTCGGTCTATGAGCTATTTGCTAGATACCCACTCGCTGATATGGTCGGTGTTGACCCCTGCCAAGCTATCTTTGAAAACGAAGGCGATCTTGCGGGACGCCGAACAGGAAGTTCTGGTAAGCGCAGTGAGTTTTTGGGAGATTTCTCTAAAATACGCTCTGGGCAAACTGAAACTGGAAGGTCTTTCACCTGAAGATTTAGTAGGCGCAGCTACCGATATTGGATTCAGAATTATCGAGTTAGATGCCAAAGCAACTTCCACTTTCCATCAACTAAGCGCGATTTACCATCGTGATCCGTTCGACCGTATGCTGATCTGGCAAGCTATCCAATCGGAATATACTCTGATAAGCAAGGATGAACTGGTGCAAAAGTATCAGAGTGAGGGTTTGAAAGTCCTTTGGTGATCCATAATCAAAGAGCACGGGTATTTTCCCGCATCTAATTACACTGTGTATTTACAGAAAAGCTTTCCCATGAAAAAACTCTTGCTGCTTCTGCTCGTACCTATCCAGCTTATCGCGCAGACCACCCCGCTTGCTGCCTTCAAAAAATATCCCTTCCCCACCGAATTAACCGCGACCGGGCAAGATTCCAAACTCGCATGGGCGTTGGATGAGCAGGGCAAGCGCAATGTATACGTTGCGGATGGAGCAAACTATACGCCAAGAAAGCGCACCAACTACACCCAGGACGACGGGCAGGAGATTTCCAGCCTGTCCCTGTCAAAGGACGGAAAGTGGATCGTGTTCGTGCGTGGCGGGGACCACGGGAGCAACTGGGACGATCAGCTACCCGTAAACCCGGCGGCCGAGCCTTTCGCGTCAGAGACGAAAATAGTCAGTATTCCGTACGCCGGAGGGGCGGAAAAGCACTTTGTCGGCGGGGATGATCCGGTCATATCGCCCGACAGCAAACGGGTGGCTCTCATTAAGGGGGGTCAGGTGTGGACCGCGCGGCTCGATAGCCTGGATGCGGCCAAAAATCTGTTCAAAACGCGGGGAACGGTCGGCTCGTTGGCCTGGAGTCCTGATGGGGGTTCGCTGCTGTTTGTCTCCAGCCGGGGCGACCACGCCATCATCGGCATTTACACCGACGCCTCCACGCCCATCCGCTGGATCGCCCCGTCGTTTGGGCGGGACGCCTCGCCCCGTTGGTCACCGGATGGCAAGAAAATCGTTTTTGTAAGGATGCCCGGATCGGGTGGTGCCCCGGATTCGTTACTCGTCGATCAGCACCGGCCGTGGAGCCTTTACACATCCGACGTAGCTACGGGCACCGCTACGCGTATCTGGACCGCCCCGACTACGTTGCGGGGCTCTGTTCCTTCCACGCAAGGAGGTTTTAATTTGCATTGGGCGGCAGGCGACAGAATCGTTTTTGTGTCGTACGCCGATGGCTGGCCGCATCTGTACTCGCTTGACGCCAAGGGTGGTACGCCGCTGCTCTTGACGCCCGGCAACTTCATGTGCGAACAAATCTCGCTGGGCCCGGACAAAAAGCAACTAATATTCAGCGCCAACACCGGTCCTGACAAACTCGATTCGGAACGGAGGCACGTGGCAATCGTCAGCGTCGAAAAAGCTGATATGCGGGTTTTAACACCCGGTGACGGTCTGGAATGGACGCCGGTACTAACCAACGGCGGGGCGAAAGTGGCCCTCATCAGCGCCACGGCCCAACGCCCGCCGATGCCCGCGATTATGAATTTGAGCGGCAACGACGTCGGTAAATTGAAGTTACTGGGCGCCGCCCTATTACCCGCCAATTTCCCGAGCAATAAGCTAGTAATCCCCAAATCGGTCACGTTCGAGGCGGCGGATGGGGTGCTGGTCCACGCCGATTTGTTTGAACCCACGGGCGGCGCGGGCAAGAAGCCCGCCATCGTGTACATCCACGGCGGACCTTCGCGACAAATGCTGCTGGGCTGGCACTATTCCGACTATTATTCGAACGCCTACGCTGCCAACCAGTATTTGGCTAGTTTGGGCTTCGTGGTACTGTCCGTCAATTATCGCCTGGGCATTGGCTATGGCTACGACTTTCAGAATGCCCCAAACAGCGGCAGCCGGGGCGCGGCCGAGTACCAGGACATCAAAGCGGCCGGCGAATGGCTGCTAAAGCAAGATTATGTGGATGCAAAAAAAATCGGGGTATACGGCGGTTCGTACGGCGGATTCCTGACCGCGATGGCGTTAGCTAAAGATTCGGACCTGTTCGCGGCGGGCGTCGATCTCCACGGCGTACACGATTGGGATGGTTCCGACCGAATCACGATGCAGTACAGCGACAAGTTTGAGAAAGCACCCGACTACGAAAAGACCATCGAGACGGCCTGGCTTTCTTCCCCGGTGTCACAGCTTGCCACTTGGAAGTCGCCGGTGCTTATTATTCACGGCGATGACGACCGGAACGTCCACTTCAACCAAAGCACCGACCTCATCAATCGCCTGGAAAAGCAAGGCATTCGCTACGAAACCTTGGTGATTGTGGACGACACCCACCATTGGATGAAGTGGTCAAATGCGGTCAAGGTGTATCAGGCGGCGGCGGACTTTTTTGTGCGGGAGTTGAAGAGGTAGCTCGGCGCTATCTCCGTTTAACAATCGGATAAATATCAGGAACTGGTCCTGCATTTGGGTGCTTTCTAGGATTGAAAATGAAATAGCAGCTGATCAACACCCGCATAGCTTCCAAGCGCTCTTGACTGGACCTTTTTTTTCAGAACTCTAATTGATCTTGACTCGCTTCCTGCCAGGAGGCATATTTTCGAATAGTGAGTTTCATAGAATCAATCACTTGTTTTAAAATAAAAAATACCGGGAACAAAAACATCAATCTAGGCAAAAATGCCCGTTAGCATCTTTATTTCTCCCCCAAAGACTTCACAAACAAAATCACCGACTCAATATCCGTATCAGTCAGAATTCCCTCAAAAGAAGGCATTTCGGCGTTGTAGCCCTTCACGATTTTGGCGGTAGGTTTCAGGATGGATTCGCGTAGGTAGGCGTCATCGGCCACGACGGTGGTGCCATCTTCCAACGGTCGTTTCGCGCCGTATAAACCCTGGAAGGCTGGGCCGTACATGCCTTTGGTTCGGGTACCTTCCGAGTGGCAACCGGCACAGGCCGTTTTGGTGAAAATGACCTTGCCTTTTTCGGCTGAGGCCACTTCTTTGGGCTTTTCCACTACATTCCGGCGGGCTGTCAGCAACCGGTAGTCCACTTCGGTGAAGCCATATTTGGCTGGCGTGAGGTCTTCCAGATAATTGATGGTAAACCAAAACTCATCCGCAAAGGCGTGACCATCTTTGGCTTTAAGTTTGAAATTGACCTCCATTTGC
Source organism: Cytophagales bacterium (assembly GCA_038242095.1). Classification (GTDB taxonomy): domain Bacteria; phylum Bacteroidota; class Bacteroidia; order Cytophagales; family Spirosomataceae; genus Persicitalea. Next base: position 10,329 of record JBBSSJ010000051.1, on the reverse strand, counting down.
ATGACCTCTTTCATTTCCGGTACCAGCAGCAGAACTTTTTTGCCGTCGGGCGACAAATAGGCCCCAGAGACGAACATCGTTTCTTCGCCCGTTGAGCCGTCCAGTTTGTAATGCCCCGAGCCGTATTCTTCGGTGCGGAGGTAGTTGTAGCGTTTGAGTTGGTAGTTGTCGGGATTGATGGCTGTGGCGGCGTCGAGTTCGGAATCGAAACTCAGCACGATGCCCTGCCTGCCCGCCTCGAATTGATCGACCATGTAGCTGGGCTTGCCCGTATACCGCAGCCGCAGCAAGGCGCTCAATCCTTTGGAATTGGAACCCCATAGGTTGAAGCCCGCCACGTAAAGTTGCCCGTCCTGCGGGTTGGTCGCACCCTTCGAGGTCGGGGCCGGGTAGTCGGCGTGGATCATGGAAAGTCCGCCCTGAATGCCCTGCGACGTGCTGTCGATCAGCACCCGAAACATACCGGGACGACCGAAGGAAAAGTGAATCAAATCGCCGCTCAACGGTCCCATTTTATCGCTGGTCACCCAAGCTTGCCCGATGCTGGACTGATCCACGTTATGGGGGATCCAGGTCAGCGGCGGGGCAATCGGTGGTTTGTCGGTGCGGTGTACCGTGGGGCTAACGCCGTAGTAATCGCCTTTGTTGACGACGTAAATGGGCGAAGAAGGCACGAAATTACCCTGTTGATCGGAGGCGGTCAACACGCCCGTTTCGGGGTTCATACCCAGGTACGGACCCCGCAAGCCCGTCGCGATCACCTCGGCGTCGCGGCCATCGGACGAAATTCGCAGAATAACGCCGTTATGCACCGAGCCGACTCGGAAGCCCTTGGCTACCTGCGGTGTAACGCCCGGCCCGTTACTCAAGCTGCCACCTTTGGCTACGTAGAAGCCGCCGGGCGACGCTTCGCCTTCCGGTGCAGGCACCATATCCCCCGCCCACTCCCGGCCCTCGGGCGATTGCGACATCACATTCGAGAAGTTTTCGTAGTAGTCGGCCACACCGTCGGCGTTGAGGTCGTGCAGCTTTACAATGCCTTCCCGGCCGAAAACATAAATTTCGTCGTTCACTACTTCGATACTCATCGTCTCGTGCATCCCGGACGCGAAGCGCTTCCACTTGATATTTTGCAGGTTCCGGTCGATGCCATCGATGAGCCACACGTCGCCCTCAAAGGTAATTACCGCCGCGCGACCGTCTTTGAAAAAAGAAACATCCGCCACCCGGACGTTCCGCTTCCAGGGATTGGGCAAAGGCAGCGTGAGTTTGTCAGTGACGAAAGCCGCCGTGTCGGGCGACAGGACACCCTGCGTTTTCACCTCTTCTTTCCAATAAGCCGGGCCACCTTTTTGCACGTCGGGGAAACCAATACGGGTGGCTTTGCACGTTTTCTCAAATTGCTTGATCAACCGCGCCGGGCCTTTCCAAATGAGTACCATGGCTTCCGTGCCCTGCGCGGAAGGCGCTAACCGTACCTTCAAATGTCCCTTATCTGAAGCATCGGGCTGCAACAGTTTGGTGTTTTTACCCGCCAGTCCGATGGCTGTGACGGTATCCTGATTAGCGCCCTGGTAGATGTAGGCAAATCTTGCATTTTGCTGCACTTTGGTACCATTTGTCACCTCCGCCAGTATCAGTCCAAGTGCCTCAGTCGAGGACCCGATCTTGAAAGTACGGACGAAAGCCGTCTCACCGCTGAAATCTACGCTACCGGGAATTTCAAAAATCGGTGTTTGGCCGACGGTGTAATTCAAAACTACCTTATCACCATACGTGTACACGCCGATCCAGCGGGCTTCGGCGGCAGGAAGCGGGAGCCAGTCTTGTTTGGGAGCGGGCACGGCAAAAGTCGGCGGGTTGCCATGCAGCGCCACCCAGCCCGCGTAGCTGCCCGTCGCGATTTGGGGGATTCCGGCGATGGTAGCCAGCTTGTTGCTTTTGTTAAAAAAATCGTCGTACGATACCTGCGCCATGAGGTTCATGGGCATGAACTTCCGCGTCCAGGCTACCGACCAGCGGAGTAAATCGGTATCAAAACAGACGTAGGCGCTATCGCCCAGCCGGATGGCCAACGTTCGCGCGGCCTGGTTATCGGCGGGAAAGCCCGCGCCCAGCTTGCGCGCATCCAGCGAAGTGGAGATGAATGGAAAATCCGGTTCGACGAAAGGAGCGATCTCCAGGGAGTCGGAATTACTGGCAATCAGCTTTTTGTAGTCGGAACTAGCCGTTAGGAAAACCGCAGCGATGGCTAAAAGGCCGAATGTAATCAGGCCGTAAATTTTATGAAAAATATTGAACATGAGGTATCTTTTATTAAAACTCAGCCTTTATCTAACCTAAAAATCCATCGGACGGAGGAATTCCATTCCTTCTTTTATTCTTTCCCCGGATCGCCGCCCCGCCCTTCCTCCTTCCCAAAAAGCCCTAACTCCGACAACTTCTCCCCGCCTTTAATCCCAAAATCCAAAGTCTGAATCGGGAATGGAATCATGATATCGTTGGCGTCGAAGGCTTCTTTAATGTGCATGATAGCCTCGTGGCGGCCTTGCAAGAAAGTCGGTTGGGAGGTATCCCGCATCCAGATTCGGATGCTGAAATTGATGGAACTGTCGCCAAATTCTTCGTAGAAGAGCGTTACCTCATCGTCCGGGGCACGCACGCTTACTTTCTCGGCGGCGGCAATGGCGATGTCTTTGACCTTTTGCAGATTGTCACCGTACGACACGCCTACCGACAAGTCGAGCCGTCGCTTTCCGAGGATGCTGAAATTTTCAATTTTCTTTTGAAAAACGTCCTTGTTGGGAATAATGATGCGCTGTCCCTGGAAACTCCGAATCATGGTATCGCGCAGGCTGATTGCCTCCACGATGCCCATTTGATCGTTGGTTTTCACGATGTCGCCCACAGCCAGCGGCCGACGGAACGAAAGGAAAATACCCGACATGAAGTTGGCCGCAATATCCTGAAAAGCAAACGCCAGCGCTAATCCCAGGATGCCCGCACCCGCCAGGATGGACGTAACGGCTTTGTCGAGATTTAGGACGCTCAGGACGATGAAAAGCACCACGCCTATTGCCACGGCATAAATCACCGAGGCAAACAGATTATTGATGGTTTCGATGTGCGAAACCTTACGAATAAGTTTCAGCGCGACCCGACGGATGAGCTTGGCAATGTACACTCCCAGCACCAGAATGACGGCGGACAAGACAATATTGGGCAACAGCCGGATGAATTCCTTGGCCCAGAGGGTCAGTTTGTTGGAAAGCAGGTCAAGGGCTTGATTAATGTCAAGGTTCATGGGATTTACTAACGACTCCATTGAAAACAAAAGAGGGGAATCGCGTTCCCCTCTTCTAAGGCATTCTTTTTGGATGCTGGATACTGGACCGGTCCGCCGGTGCGGCCGGACTATGGATTTTTTAAATAGATTAGGGGTCTAACATTCAACCGTCGAGCGGCCCCGGTTCAGCATCTTCTTAAATTTAAAACGGCAGATCGTCATCCGAGCTGCTGCTGGGAGCGAAGGATGGGTTGGGTGGCGGGCCGAAGTCGCGCGGTGCATTGCTGGGCGTGGGGGTACTACCAGCACCAGGACCAGAACCTTTTTCAACTTTCCAGGTCTTTACTTCGGTGTACCAACGCTGGTTATACTCGCGGCTTTCGAGGTCTACCGAAGCCGTAATGGCGTCGCCTTCGGCCAAAGCAAATTGGTCGATTTTATCGCCCCACATTGAGACGCAAATCTTTTTGGGGTACTGTCCTTCCGTTTCGATGATAAACTCCTGCTTGCGCCAGGTGCCGTTCTTGCCTTGCCCGTTCACTTCGGGCAGAATCGAAATCACGTTTCCTGATATTTCCATGAATGTGTTCTTTTGCAATAATTATAAAAATGAAACCTTGCCAAAAGTAAAAATTTTGTGCCGCATATCAAAAAAATGAATGCGATACGCGCGCAACTACTCAGCCCATGAGTTTGAAGCCCTCGCCGTGGAGATTGACGAGTTGCACAGCGGCGTCGTCGCGCAAGTGCTTACGAAGCTTGGTAACGTACACATCCATGCTACGGGCGTTGAAGTAGGAATCATTACCCCAAATCACTTTCAGCGCAAAGCTACGGCTGACGGGCTGGTTGATATTTTGGCAAAAAAGCTTCAATAATTCTGATTCTTTGCTGGTCAGGTGAACGTCGTTTCCCGCCCGACCCAGTTGCTGCCGTTCGTAATCGAAGACGTATTCACCCACCGAAAAAACACTTTGTCCGGCCTCTTGCACTGTCTGCCGCCGGTAACGCCGCAAGATCGCGTCGATGCGAAGTAGCAGTTCGTCGCGATCGAAGGGCTTGGTGATGTAATCGTCAGCCCCTACCCGGAAACCCTGAATGGTATCTTCTTTCATGGCTTTGGCGGTCAGAAAGACAATCGGTACGTCGCGGCCACTCATGCGCACCTCCTTTGCCAGTGAAAATCCGTCCTTGCGCGGCATCATAACATCGAAAATACAAAGATCGAATTCGCCATCGACAAAGGCCTGCCAACCGGCCTGTCCATCCGTCGCCAGGATCGTGGGATAGCCCTTGTCGGTCAGATATTCCTGCAACAATCCGCCCAGGTTAGCGTCGTCTTCTACGAGTAGTATTTTGGGCATGGGTGAGTAGTTGTTGAATTGTGTGATTGTTGAGGCCGGTCCGCCGGTACGGTTTGGTTGTTTAGGCGTTTAGCTATTTACAGGGCCGCCCGACGATTATTTTTTTTCAATTAACAATCGCATCAATACACTAAATAAAACTTTGCCCTTCTGTGTCGGAGCGCCGCACCGCTTCGCCCCCTTGCCCCTCCAAAATTGGCAGCCACACGCTGAACACGCTTCCCTCGTCCGGTTGGCTTTTTACCTGGATGGTACCGTGGTGAGCATGAACCATTTTTTTAACGTAACTCAGGCCAAGGCCAAAGCCTTTAACATTGTGCAGGTTGCCGGTCGGAACGCGGTAAAATTTATCAAAAATGCGTTGCGTCTGATCGCGGGTCATGCCGAGGCCACGGTCGGCGACGTCAATGCGGATGCCGCCCTTTTCGTTGCAGGTGCGGAGGGTCAACTGCAATTCATCAGGTGAGTACTTGATGGCGTTGTCGACCAGGTTGTAGAGGACGTTAGCCAGGTGCAGCTCATCGCCCTGCACCAACTTTTCCGAGGCTTCAAAGTCAAGCTCAACCTCGCCGCCGCGCTGCTCGATCTGTACGCTCAGGCTATTCAGTACGCTCGTAATAACGTCGTGCATGTTGACGGTAACCTCCTTCAGTTTCACTTCGCCTTTGTCGAGCAACGCCATTTGCAGTACTTTCTCGACGTGGGTGCCCAGCCGCTTGTTCTCTTCCCGGATGATGCCGAGGTAGCGGTCCAGGCGGTCAGGTAAGTCGGGCGCGGCAAACGGGGTGCCAAGACCTGAGTGGATGTTCTCGCTCGCCATATCGGTGGCCAGGGCAATCGTCGAGATGGGCGTTTTGAGCTCGTGGGTCATGTTGTTGATGAAATCGTTTTTAACGTCCGAGAGCTTTTTTTGCTTTAAAATAGTGTTCACCGCTACATAAAAACACACTAGAATGACCACGACCAGTACCCCCGAACTGACAAACATCGCGCTCATACCTCGCAAAATATAGTTCTTTTGATCGGGAAAATAGACGTAAAGCAAATTGTTTCCGCTTAGCATTTCGCTCGGAAAAAGAGACGCTTTGTAGGCGGTCTGCTCCCACTCACCCGGGGGTTGTCCCGTGGTTGAAAATAGTACGTTACGGCTGTCACTCGCCCGGCTCACCTGGGTTCTGACAGCAAATTCGTAGGGCAGCGTAACCCCGTTTTGGGTCAGTTCTTTTTTTAACAACGAATCGAGCATGAAGCGATTGACCCGCTCTTCAATGGGACGCTGGGTGTATATCAAATCCTGCATGACCTCGCGCAACAGGCCGGCGCGGCCGATGGGCTTAGCCTGCAGTGGCTCGTAAATCTTTGCCTTGTCATTTGGCTCCCGCGCGAGCGTAGGCGGACGGCTATCTTCCGGTTTGAGGTCTTTCATCACACTACCCAGCCGCTGCTCCTCGGCGAGGCGGCGGCGGATAAACTCGTCAATACCGTCCACGCCTTGACCCTGTGCCCGCAAAAATTCCTCGATAATGCGCTGCTGACGCTCGGCCAGCACCCGAAAGTTGGGACTAAGCACGTCGGAAGGCGCTACTTCCATAAAGTATTGGTAGCTCACCTCGCCCGAGGGCCCCACCGATATTTCCATGCCCGAGGGGCGCCGCTCGGGCACGGTGGAGGGTGTAAGCTGGGCCATGCGTCCATCCGGGGCCACGCTTTGCGCCTGACGAGAACGCGACGCCTGGTTGACCTTGGTAATCTGCTCCAGCTTGGATTCCTGTTGTTCGCGCTCGATGCGGTGCTGCAGCACATACAGCATCTCCTGCTTTTCGAGGCGGTGAATGACCTGCTGCACCGATTCGGCTACTTTGTGGTTAAATTGTTCAGTGCGTACCGAAATGGCCTCCCGTATAAAATACCATTGGAAGCCGATTAGCCCGATCAAAGCCAGGCACATCAAGACCACGATGCGCTGTATTTTTCTTTTTGTCATGAGAAATTAAAATACCAATGCAACCTTTCTAACGGCTGATACGACGTTATCAGGAAAAGTAGTTAAAAGGTCGGCTAAAATTGAAGTCCGTTAGGTATCCAGCCCGGCACGGTGTCACAAATTTACAAAGCGGAAACCCCCGTCCCCAAGTTTTTAACATACTTTAACATGACCCGAAAATATAATATTCTCACGTTACAAACAATTGATTCACAAACCAAAAAACAACCTATTGCCATGAAAAGACTAATCTTTCACGCTCTGGCCTTCACGCTGACAGCAGCTGTCGGCAGCTATACCATAGCAAACGCTCAATCGAAGGACGCAAACAAAAAAACGATTATTGAAGTACGCGTAACCGAGAAAAAAGACGGTAAAATCAACACCTACGAGCGCAATTATCGACTCGACCCGCTATCGGATGCCGAGCAAAAGACGTTTATCGACAAAGTACTCGATTCGCTCAGCGTCGATGGTATGAGTCAAAAACAAATCAGCATTAGCGTGGACGACGAACGCGGTGAGCAGCGCCAAGACCCGCAAGTACTGGGCTGGTACGATAACGGCCGTAGTTTTCGCCTGGATACAAATGAATTGCAAAGCAGTATGCGCCGGATGCAAAAAGAATGGGAGCCCAAAATGCGCCAGTTGCAGAAAGAAATGGAGCCTAGACTTCGCGAATTTCGGCGCGATATAGAGCCAGGTATCAACTCGTTGCGGCAGAATCTGAAAGGTATGGAGGAACGCTATGGCGATACTGGGAGCAAGGACTTTGGCCAAAGCAGCACCGTACGCAGCCTAAACGCCTACGCCAATAATCCCGACAACGGCATGCTCAATCTGCGGTTTAGCGCGCCCGATAAAGGCGACGTGACCATCACCGTGACCGATTCTCAGGGCAAGGAAGTCGGCAAGAAATTCATCCAGGATTTTAGCGGCGAGTTCATTGGCCAAATTGAATTGAAAAAGAATACTAAAGGCAGCTTATTCGTGACGGTAATTCAGAATGAAGATGGGGCTGTGCGCAAGGTGACGGTTCGGTAAACAAAGTCCGCTTTTCAAACGCAAGCCCGCTCCTTTTTTGAGGGATCGGGCTTGTTTAGTATTAAAAAACCAAAAAAATTGCCCGTGCTAGGTGAAGAATTGTAAATTTGCCGGTTCAATCCCTTCACCAATGGCCGGGCCATTATTAACGCGACTATGCTGAATCTTGTACTATTTGGTCCTCCGGGGGCAGGCAAAGGCACCCAAAGCGAGAAAATTATCCATAAATACCATCTCGTCCATCTGTCTACCGGCGACCTGCTGCGATCGCAGATTATGGCGGGAACGGAGTTAGGTATGAAAGCCAAAACTTTAATGGATCAGGGAATGCTGGTGCCCGATGAGGTGGTAATCGGTATGATTGACTCGCAGTTGCGCGAACATCAGGAAGCCGCCGGTTTCATTTTCGACGGTTTTCCACGTACCGTCAAGCAAGCCGAAGCGCTGGACAGTCTATTGGCCACTTACGGCGAACAGATTGACGTGATGGTGGCGTTGAATGTACCCGACGAAGAACTCAAAAGCCGTCTCTTAATGCGCGGACAGACTTCCGGCCGCCCTGATGATCAGAATGAGGAGAAAATCAAAACCCGTATTCATGAGTACAATAGCAAGACCACGCCCGTCGCGGATCACTATCGTAAGCAACAAAAACTTCAAACCGTACGTGGGGTTGGCGAAATAGAAGAAATTTTCGGCGCGATTTGTGAGGCGTTGGGAGGGTAGAAAGTTGAAAGAAATTAGCTATTCCATTCGCCCTGCCCATCATAATACTAAAAACTGGGAACGTCTCACTTTGAACCTCTGCTGAATCGCCAGCCCGGCCCTTCGGACCTTTGCTCCTATTAATCCCCACACCGCTTTGCCCCTAAAATAATGCCTTCATCCAATTTTATAGATTACGTTAAGATCAACGCCCGTTCGGGAGCGGGAGGTGCGGGTTCGGTACATTTTCGGCGCGAAAAGCACGTGGATAAGGGCGGCCCCGATGGGGGTGACGGCGGGCGGGGCGGGCATGTGATCCTGAAAGGTAGTACGCAACTCTGGACGCTGCTGCACCTGAAGTACACCAAGCACGTGAAGGCCGAAGCGGGCAAAAACGGGGAAGGCGGTCGGCGGTCGGGCGCGCAGGGGCCGGATGTCATTCTGGAAGTACCTTTGGGCACCGTAGCCAAAGACGCCGAAACCGGCGAGGAGCTAGCCGAGATCACCGAAGACGGCCAGGAGTTCATTTTGCTGCCCGGCGGACTGGGGGGTATGGGCAACGATCATTTCAAATCAGCCACCCGTCAAACGCCCGATTTTGCTCAGCCCGGCGGAGAGATGCGCGAAGCCTGGATTGTCCTGGAATTGAAGGTACTGGCCGATGTAGGGTTGGTGGGCTTTCCCAACGCCGGAAAATCGACGCTGCTATCGGTAGTGTCGGCCGCCCGGCCCGAAATCGCCGATTATCCTTTCACGACACTGGTACCTAATTTGGGCGTAGTAGCCTACCGCGACCATCGGTCGTTCGTAATGGCTGATATTCCCGGTATCATCGAGGGCGCTTCGCAGGGACGAGGACTTGGGCTCCGGTTTTTGCGGCACATCGAGCGTAATTCGCTACTGCTTTTCATGATTCCGGCCGACAGCGCGGATTCTGCCGCCGAATATGAAACCCTGCTCAACGAGCTGAGACTATACAACCCCTCATTACTGGACAAGCAGCGACTTATCGCCATTTCAAAAATAGATTTGGTTGAGCCCGGCGAGCGCAAAAAACTTTTACTCCCCTTACCTGAAGATGTACCTGCCGTGCTGATTTCATCAATTGCACAGGAAGGAATTGAACATTTGAAGGATTTGATATGGAAAACGCTTAACGAGCCGTTAGCCGTTGACTAAATAAGAGCTCGATTTGTTGCTTTAACTTATTTTTCAAAACAACTTGGGAGCTTACTTTTTCCATAGAACACAATACATGACATGAGATCTACTGTATACGGTAAACTGGCTGCATGGGTCATTTTTCTTTGCTTATACGTACCCAGTGCTTATGCACAACTGAATCTAAGCCAGCCCGCCAATCGTACGGTACTACAGCGGGACAAAAATAATTCGGCCACGGTATACATCCGGGGCACTTACGAAAAAGTGATCGACCGGGTCGAGGTTCAGCTTCGGGCAATCAACGGGGGTAATAACTCAGGATGGATAACCATCCAGGACAATCCACAAGGCGGCAGCTACGCCGGACAAGTGGATTGGACGGGGGGCTGGTACGAAATGGAAGTCAGAGGTTGGTTAGGCGGTCAGTTGGTTGGAAGCACCACACTACCCCGCCTGGGCATTGGCGAAGTATTCATGATCGCCGGCCAATCCAACGCTCAGGGTTACCTTAACTACGGAGCACAGGGCGCCGGTGACGACCGGGTCAACTGCATCAATTACTATAATACTTCCTCCGTGAGCGAGCTTCCGCAGCCCGCCTTTGAACATCTCGGTGCCAACTCCTACATTGCTCCCCGGGGCAACTCGGCCTGGGGCTATGGCAGGCTCGGCGATGTCTTGGCGGCTCGGCTCGGGGTTCCTATCCTTTTTTATAACATGGGGTGGTACGGTTCGGCCATGCGAAACTGGCGTGAAAGCATCAACGGCCCCACCTTTTCCGT
>JBBSSJ010000050.1:0-19374 GCA_038242095.1 Cytophagales bacterium | reverse complement strand
GGCATGGCCTGGGCGCAACGGGGGGAAATCGAAAGTCAGACCTACGAGATTGTCAAGGAAAAGAATATCGAATTCCCTCCGGCAAACCGGCTGTTTGATAAGGGGAAGCCCATTGAGGCCAAAGTGGAGGACAAGAAAGTCACTTACCAATTCATCGATCCCCAAATCAATCTGGCCTCGCCCAAACTGACTCCCGTGGCGGTTATGTCGTCGGACGAAAAAACGCGGCAGGAAATGCCGGAGGCACTTAATAACTACATTAAACTGGGCGGAGGAAACTACGGACGCTTCCTGGGTGAGGGTTTTGTGAGTACCCGGCCATCGGAGGATTTGGTGTTCTCGGCGCATCTCAAACAACTTTCTGCCGCTAGCGGGCCCAAGGACGGCCATAACTCGGGCAACGCTGCCACGGATCTTCGACTAGCCGGAAAGTACATCCGCAATGCTTTCAAGATCGACGGTCAAGTCGATGTCGAGCGGCGAAATTATTATTTCTATGGATACAAACCACGACCGGAAGGCTTTGCGATCGACCGGGACAGCATTCGGCAGACCACCAATTTATTTGGGGTTCAATTGGGCTTTGAAAACACCGAACCCAAATCGCTGGTCGACTACTCGGTACGCACAAGTTTTTATACCCTCAAAGACCGGTACAACGCCTCGGAAATCGACTGGGCCACCAAGATAAAGGCCTCGTTACCGGTATTGGACAATTGGTACGCTTTGCTGAACGCGGATGTATTCGTGGGGCAGCGGGTCGACACCGATACTTATAATCGTAACCTGTTTCGGGTGAGGCCTACGTTCAAGTACGTAAGTGATTTCTTCTCAGTCACGGGAGGAATCAACGTGGTCAATGAAAGTGACAACGTGCAAAACATCAATCGGACGCGCGCTTATCCGGTGCTCAACCTTGACGTAGTTCCGCTACCGGGGTTGCACGTCTTTGCGGGCTGGGAGGGTGATGTCGTCAGAAATACCTTCCGGAGCCTGCTTTCCGAAAACCGTTGGCTCGCACCCAACGTGCAGATACTGAATACTGAAAAGAAATCGGACATCTACGCGGGCGTAAAAGGGGAGAATGCCCAGGGTTTCAATTATGAAGGCAAAGTGAGTTACGCTAATTACCGCAACTTTTACGCTTTCAACAATTCACCCATTGACACCACCAAGTTTGCCATTCTCTACGACGGTGATAAGACCAACATCCTTACCGTTTCGGCGCAGGTTGGCTACTCGCACAACGATCTTCTTAAATCCTCGCTGAAGTCTACCTTTTATAGCTACGACGTAAAGCAATTAGAATCACCCTGGCACCGACCGACTTTCACGTTAAACTGGTTCAACGCTTTAACGATAAACAAGAAATTGTTCGTAACGGGCGATTTCTACGCTTTAAGTGGCATGCAGGCAAAAAACTTTCGTAGCGGAATAATTACAAAACTACCTGCCATCATTGACCTCAATATTAAAATTGACTATCTGTTAACCAGAAACTTCTCTGCTTTTGTTGCCCTGAACAATATCTTGGGAAAACAATATTTACGGTACCAGTACTACCCACAGCAAAGACTTAACTTTATTGGCGGATTATCTTTTTCTTTCTAACTTCGTTTCGTTAAACCTAACGAAGCTATGGTTAAAGTAGATAAATACGTCCGTCAATTACTCTTTGAACACGATTGTGTCATCATCCCGGAATTCGGTGGGTTGCTTACGCACTACGTTGGCGTGCATTACGACAAAGCTATTAGTAGTTTTGTCCCTGCCAGCAAGCGATTAGCTTTCAACGAGATTCTTCGCATCGACGACGGCCTGCTAACCTACTGGATTTCCAGGCAAGAGAACATCCATCGCGACCAGGCCACGTTGGCGGTGCGGCAATACGTTGAAGAATTGCGGGCCAGTCTGGCCGCTGACAATAGCATTGGCATTGACCGGATCGGAAATTTTTCTTCTAACAAGGAGGGCAAGCTGGTTTTTGAGCCGGATTTTACCCAAAACTTTGATTCCGAATGGTATGGTTTCGACCGTATTAAAGTCAAACTGCTTGCCGCTGAAACTGAACAAATTGCGGAAACAAATATTTTCGCGGATGGCAAAAAAATGCTTCTTGCTCGAAAAGTAGTTAGTTTGCAATCCAGGACTTCCAGGAATCGGTCGCGTTTGGGTTGGGTAGCAGCGGCGGTATTTGCGGGAGTAGTAATTGCTTTGAACTTTAGCTATCGTCCCATTGATAAAACAATGTTGAGTACGCTGAATCCACTCGCTTCATTGGAGAATTTTTTCATCCGGACGCCTGATGAGGATAACCAACCAGTCAAGCCTTTTGCCTACGCTGAGTCCGTGCCTGTTCCCGTCAGTATTTGGAACGGTCCATCCTCCGCCGAAAATATTGTGGTCGATACGTTTGAGCCAGAAACAACGGTAACGGTAGAAGAACCAGAAGTAAAGCCGGTAGTAGAACCATCGCGGCGATACCATCTCATCGCGGGTAGCTTTACGGACATGAAACACGTAAATACTTTGATTGCACGCTTATCGCAGGAGGGATATGAAAATCCATCCGTTGTAGATAAGGGTAAAGGAAAATGGATTATGGTAGCCGCCGGAAGCTACGCGAGCGAAAGAGCAGCCTATAACCACAAAAAAGAACTCGATCGCGCCATTGGGGTAGAATCCTGGGTTTTAAAGAAATAACGCAGTACCCCAAAACAAAACAAGGCCTGATCAGGCCTTGTTTTGTTTTGGGGTACTGCGTTATTTCGCACGATTTTCGATTGCTTTTACGTTATTTGCAAAAAAACTGCCAACTATGTTATCACTCCAGGCGGAAGATCGCCAACGCATCGCCATAGCCTGGACGCTCGCTACGGCAATCACCTTACTTATTATAACGCTCTTTTTCTTCATCCGTCTTGACCGCAAAGTCGACAAGACCGGACCAATGGAGTTATTTGTTGAAGTTAACTACGGCACCAATGACGTCGGGAGCGGAAATATTCAGACTTTCAACAAACCCAGCGATTCCAAAATCGCTGAGAATATGAAAGCGGGGGAGGAGAAAGTGGAAAAAAAAGTGGTTGCCTCCCAGCCGGTTCCTCCGTCTCCCCGGCCCGAACCCGCCAAACCGACGACTCGCGTAACCGAAAAGCCCGTTATTACGTCCAAGCAAGCCAGCCCGGTGGAACAGCCGGAACGTAACGAATCCAAAAAAGTAAGCAGTAATGCGCCCAGTACCTCGGCCGCCACTGCGCCTGCCCCCGAGCGGAAGATCAACAATGATGCCTTGTTTAAAAAATCCACGGGTTCTGGCTCGGGTAGTAATGGCACCAACGGCACGACTGAGGGCGTGGGTGGTAATAATAATGGCGACGATGCCAGTGGGGTAGGTGATAAAGGAGCTAAGAGTGGAAGTCTTTACGCCAAATCTTATAAAGGAGGCGGTGGGGGTGGTGGTACCGCCGTGGGCCTTAATCTTAATGGCTGGGCCTGGTCGCGTCCCCCTTCGGTCAACGACAATTCCGACGCGACGGGCGAGATCACGTTCAAAATTGTGGTAGGAAGTAATGGGCGGGTCAAGAATGTGGTTCAATTGCGTTCCACTGTAACGGACTATGCAGTAATCAATAAGTACAAGGATGCGGTACGCGCCCTTACATTTGTGCAAAAAGCCGCTAATGTGCCCGATGAATCTTCGGGTACGATTACTTTTAAGATCAGCGCCCGCTAGCAGTCATGACCTACCAGGAAGCAGTCGACTACCTATACGGCCGGTTGCCATCATTCCAAATGCAGGGCGACCGTGCCTATAAACCCGGATTGGAATCTACCCTTGCTTTGTGCGAAGAATTAGGGAATTCACAATCTCAGTTTCCTTCCGTTCACATCGGCGGTACTAACGGCAAGGGTTCTACTTCGCACATGATTGCATCCGTATTACAAGCGGCCGGCTATCGGGTTGGTTTGTATACCTCGCCTCATTTGAAATCTTTTACAGAGCGAATTCGAATCAATGGACAGCCCATCGCTGAGGCAAAGGTTGTCGATTTTGTCGAGAGGATCAAGCCGGTGATTGAAAGAATAAACCCCTCTTTTTTCGAGGTGACTGTCGCCATGACCTTTGATTTTTTTGCGCGTGAAAAGGTGGATATCGCCATTATTGAGGTAGGCATGGGCGGTCGATTGGATTCAACCAACGTCATCAACCCTTTACTATCGCTGGTCACGAACATAAGCCTGGATCATCAAGCGCACCTGGGAAATACGCTTCCCCAAATTGCCGTTGAAAAAGCAGGAATTATTAAAGCAGGCGTTCCTTTTATCCTCAGCGAAACTCCTGCCGATCCCGATGTAATGGATGTTTTTGTTAATAAAACAAAAGAGCTGGGCGCAGCATTGCGAATTGGTGACCAGGAATACGAAACGATTGCAAGCGCGGGCATTGCGGCCGACGGCACCATTCGCCTGCGCAGGACGCAGTCAAATAATATTTACGTCTATACCCTTGATTTGCTTGGTGATTATCAATCTCGAAACGTCAAAGGGGTCCTTACGGCCTTAACAATTCTTCGGCAACAGCACGATTATAAAATATCTGAAGAAAGTATCAAGCAAGGACTTGAATCGGTGGTATCTACTACGGGATTGAAAGGGCGATGGCAAATCTTAAAGAAGAGGCCCTTCGTCGTGGCCGATACTGCCCATAACCCAGCCGGCCTTTCGCTTACCATTCAACAATTCATGAAGCAGCCAGCGAAGGAGCATAGGTTCGTTTTGGGTTTTGTTGCTGATAAGGATGTCAATAAGGTTCTCGAACTGTTACCGAAAAATGGGATATACTATTACTGCCAACCTTCGGTGCAGCGGGCACTGTCCAGCCAAAACTTGGGGCATCTGGCTGAGCGAGCCCATAGATCAGGTCAAATATTTACAGATGTAAATAGTGCTTTATTACAAGTGTTAACCGATGCCTCAGCTGAGGATGCGGTGTACATAGGCGGAAGTACCTTTGTGGTAGCCGATCTTAATGGAATTTAATATTTGATTCGACTAGTGACGAGAAGAAAATTAGATAAGTATCAGTATAGCCAGGAGGCGGGGAATGTAATTGAACGGGGAAACGAACTTTACACCTCAATCAAAGGCAAATGGGGGGAGTTATTCTTTAAGAACAGTAATCCACTAGTCCTTGAATTAGCCTGCGGTAAAGGTGAGTATACTACCGGCTTAGCTCAGAAATTTCCAAATGTAAATTTCATCGGTATTGACATCAAAGGGGACCGCCTGGCTAGGGGAAGTAAGATTGCTGGGGACCTCGGACTTTCTAACGTTGCCTTTCTGCGTAGCTCCATCAAATACCTGGATGAATTCTTTCAGGAAGATGATATCAGTGCCATTTGGCTTATTCACCCGGATCCTCACGTGCGAGAACGCGACGAGAAAAAACGCCTCACGCATCCGACTTATTTAAAGCAGTACGAACGATACTTGGAGGCCGGAGGGGAATTTCATTTAAAAACGGATAGTCAGGATCTTTACGAATACAGTATGAAAGTGCTGTCAGAATCGAATTTGGCGGTGACGGTCCAGACCAGGAACCTGTACGAATCAGATGCTTTTGGCGCGCATTATGGCATCAGCACCCATTATGAACGGGTATTTGTTTCCAGGGGATTCTCAATTCATTACATAAATGCTTTAAACAACAAGAGCGCATCCCATTAGTAGGATGCGCTCTTATGTTTACAATCGCTTAAATGCGCTTACTTCAGATAAGTTTGGCGAAGTAGTTCATCGTCCGAACCAATTGCGAAACGTAGGACATTTCATTGTCGTACCAGCTAACAACGCGAACAATCTGCGAATCACCGGCTTTCTGAACCTTTGTTTGAGTCGCATCGAACAACGAGCCAAAGGTAATACCTATGATATCGCTGCTTACAATCTCATCCTCATTATAGCCAAAGCTCTCGTTGGAAGCGGCCTTCATGGCACTATTCACCTCCTCGACAGTTACCTCTTTGCCGACAACGCAGGTCAATTCAGTGAGCGAACCGGTTAACACGGGAACGCGTTGGGCCGAACCGTCCAATTTTCCTTTCAAGCCGGGCAATACCAAGCCTATGGCTTTGGCAGCTCCTGTACTATTTGGAACAATATTTTGCGCAGCGGCACGGGCACGGCGGAGATCCCCTTTTGCGTGAGGCGAGTCCTGAGTGTTCTGATCGTTAGTGTAGGCGTGGATGGTAGTCATTAATCCATTCACAAGGCCATAGCTATCATCTATCACCTTGGCCATGGGAGCAAGGCAATTGGTCGTGCAGGAGGCACAGCTAATGATTGTCTCCGATCCGTCGAGGATATCGTGGTTGACATTAAAGACAATTGTTTTGACATCTCCAGTGGCCGGAGCGGAAATCACTACTTTTTTTGCCCCCGCTTTGATATGCGCCGATGCCTTCTCTTCACTTGTAAAAAAGCCAGTGCATTCCAATACGACATCCACATCGTGCTTTCCCCAAGGAATTTGTGCGGGATCTCTCTGAGAATATATCACCACTTCTTCGCCATTGACTGAAATGGAGTTATCAGTTGACTTCACATCGGCATTGAATCTACCTTGTGCTGTATCGTATTTTAATAGGTGGGCGAGGGTGGAGGGATCAGTGAGGTCGTTGATGGCCACTACGTCGATATCCTGCATATCGTAAATTTGGCGGTATACCAGACGTCCAATTCGGCCAAAGCCATTGATTGCAATTTTTACTTTTGACATATTATCTGTTTTGGTTTTTAAGAAGAGCAAAAGTAATAAAAATAAATAAAGTCCTTTAAAGGATCGTATTATTATATAATATAGCCTGCCAGTATAGTTAGTATTAAATTAATGAATAGCCATTTATATTAGTAAGTTCAAAATATTACTAAATTTGTTAGCTTTAATATTACTAATTATAATAGTATATTGTTTTAATAATTATGAGTTGATTTGTTCTCCTGCCTTTGTAATCTTGTGCGTACCTATCGAAACTACCAATATTTAGTCTATATAAACTATGGAAACTCCTTTATATGCCCATTTACAGTTTCGTTAATCTTTCTCTAACCTAGCCCATGGGTATATAATATTTTTTTGATATAGTGGCTAAAACGCACACTAAGCGGGGGAGGGCATTGTTTTTATCTGATGTAATGTTGAGATGTCCAAACCCGCTCTATTTCACAATAGATTAAAATCTCTTAATTTTGTCATCAGGTTTTTTCAATGCTATATAATAAAGAAAATACAGTATACCTACATAAGCTTTATTGTTAGAATTTACCTTAACCAGTTCCTCAACCTGCTGATTATAAACACATTCAAATCATTACCATAAACCATAACTTTAATATGAATTACGAATCTCTTATTGAAAAAATCTGGCTAGACCGGGCATTACTTAAACAGGATGAATCTAAAGCGGCAATTCACAGTATCATAGAAGAAGTAGATAAAGGCAGACTCCGCGTGGCCGAACCTACCGGGGTAGGGGAATGGCAGGTGAATGAGTGGGTGAAGAAAGCAATCATATTGTATTTCCCATTGCAGGAGATGGCAGTCAGTGAAGTAGGTATATTTGAGTACCATGATAAAATGCGGCTTAAAACAGGATACGACGCTCTGGGCGTAAGGGTCGTTCCTCCCGCGGTGGCGAGATATGGAGCGTATTTGTCAAAGGGTGTGATCTTGATGCCATCGTACGTTAATATAGGTGCCTACGTGGACGAGGGTACCATGGTAGATACCTGGGCTACCGTTGGGAGTTGCGCCCAAGTAGGGAAAAACGTTCACCTCAGCGGGGGCGTGGGCATAGGAGGAGTGCTTGAGCCAGTTCAGGCGGCACCGGTAATCATTGAAGACGGCGCTTTTATAGGATCGCGTTGTATCGTGGTAGAAGGCGCTCATATCGGCACTCGGGCGGTTTTAGGTGCGGGTGTCACAATTACTGGTAGCTCCCGAATCATCGACGTAACGGGTCGTGAGCCCATAGAGTATCGGGGTAGGGTACCGGCTGACTCGGTAGTGATCCCGGGTACAATGCCCAAAGAATTCCCTGCCGGTGTGTACCAGATACCCTGCGCGATCATTATAGGTAAAAGGAAAGCGAGCACTGACCTTAAGACTTCGCTAAATGAGGCCTTACGAGAAAATCAAGTTACAGTTTAGTAATACTAAAACCTTATCCTACAGAATTATATCACTTTACAGCACCACCTACTAAAAAGCCTTCATGCTATCTTGGCTTAAGGGAATTTCTAAATTAGAATAATTTTAGACGCTACACTGGGGGACAGACTTCATTAACTAGAACATACAAATAGTTTACATTTGTATGTTTATATAGCATATTCTTCAATTTACTTTTGTTAACTGTTGTAGATTCGCCTTGTAACGCCTATTATTGTGAACAATTACAACAATAGGCAACCTTATGGATCTCAACACAAAAATTCAGCAAATACTGATTGATAAGAATATCTCATCATCCCAATTCGCTGATGCAATCGGTGTAACAAGATCGGGGATCTCCCATATCCTTTCCGGGAGAAACCGACCTAGCCTCGACTTGGTGCAAAAAATCATTGTTCAGTATCCGGAATTGGGCACCGCCTGGATATTGGATAGTGAGCCACTACCCGATTCACCTAATACAACTGTTAGAGAAAAGCCCAAAGAAACGCTGACCAACCCAAGGCGCAAGGATAATGGAAAACCCATAATAAATCCAGTGAACTTAATTCAGGCAAAAGTTACTCCATCGGATATGGGTTCGCTTCCTATTCCTGATAAAGAAGTGAAAATCATGGAGCGGGTGCTTATGTTTTATAGTGATGGTACTTTTAAGGAATATTCTCCCATGTAATTCTAATTAATAGGAACAGCGGATATAGATTAATCTATTGTACTATGAATCAATAGACTAACCGTATAGTGTTCCACGTGGATTCCTAACTATCTAGTGCCTAGGGAATTAACCTGATAAAGTGGAAAACTTAATGATATCTTACTTCATTAAGTAAAAATTCGGTTAATAAATTATCATAATTGTACCTTTATAGGTCGATTTATCAGTAACGATCAGATAGGCGTATGCGCCATTTGGTACCCGTTGATTATGGAGGCGCCCATCCCATGGAACAGCGTATCCGTCTTCATTGAAGACCACTTCGCCCCATCGGTCATATATTCTCACCGACCTGATTAATTCCTCCCCGTTTTGAATAATCATGTTGTCATTAATCCCGTCATCATTCGGACTGAAAGCATCCGGTATGTACAACTGATCAATTACCAGGACCCTGATGCTATCCTCGGCGGTACAACCGGCGGGGGTATTGACTTTCAGTTTATAAGTCGTGTTCTTTTCTGGTGACGCCACTGGCGAGGCATCCGTGGGGTTATCAAGTCCGGTGGGTGGGGACCATACAAATGCTACCGTTACTGCGTTCGTTTCAACCAATGGCCGCAATTGCGTAGATTGACCATTTTGAATCAGGGCTTCTGCGGGTAATTTTAGCACTAAGGTTTCCTGAGTCAGCAACGTACTGTCTGTGTTGGCGCACCCGGTCACTGGATCTGTCACATTCAACAGGTACTGGCCTCTAGCACCAACCGAAATTTCCGGGCCATTTCCAATGGCGTTCAGATCAGGACTAATCCATTGAAATGTAAGTTCACTGCCCGCTGCGGCGGTTAAAGTAACGCTGCCTCCGCTACAAATCCGATCGGAGCTAAGCATGATCCCAGCCTCCGGTTTATGGACTCGGATCACGTTCACCACGGCACTCATTATACTACTTTTACAAGGATCAGTAGATTTAAAATCAACCACTACACTGTAATTACCCGAATCACTAACCGCTATGGCCGGGCTGGTAGCGCCAGGAATGTCCAGCCCATTGTGTTGCCATTGGTACGTATAATTCGCATTTGCCGAGACCTCAAAGACTAGAAGTTCATCGCCGCAGGCATAAAGAATTGCGCCCACCGGAACACCCCTCACAACAATATTAGGTTTGGGCGGCATAATGGGGGTACATTCAATTACGACTACTTCGATGGCGGCCGCAGCCAGGCAGCCACCCGGCGTCTTGATTTGAAGCGTGTATACGGTATTTTGGTCAGGTGACGCCATAGGGTTTGCGATCGTGCTATCGCTCAAACCCGTAGGGGGTGACCAACGGTACGTCACCGGTAAAAGGGAGGAGAAAGCTTCCGGTTTCAGTACCACGCTTCCTCCGCGCGGAAAACTGACCTGGGCGGGAAGCTGCAAACTGACTGACTCAGATGCCACCCGAATGGTATCGCTGGCAACGCAGCCATTTGCGTTGTTGCTGATGTTCAGTCGGTAGTTTCCGGCTTCGCTAACCGCCAGGATTGAGCTTTTTTCGGGTAGCAGCACGCCGTCACGTCGCCATTCATAGGCATAATCTTCATTGCGTTCAGCGACCAAATCGATTTTCCTGCCCTCACAGATTGCGGCGCTCGTTCTTCGGATGGTAGCATCCGGCGTACGCCCCTGCACAAGGTAGACGATAGGCGACTGAGCGAGTTGGGAGCAATTGCCCGGCGTTTTCAAACTTCTCCTCACGGTGTAGGCCCCGTCCTTACTTGCCAGAAAGCTGGCATCTGTCGCACCGGCAATATCCTGAGTGTTGAACTGCCACTGGTAGGCATAATTTCCTGCATCATCCACTTCCAGGGTAACAGTGCTGCTGTCGCATTGCTGAATATTCGGGACGGGCTTTTTATTGTATAAGATTGTGGGGGCTGGCAACATTTGGGGCTGACATTCAACAACGAGCGACTGAAAATCGCGGCGGGTCAGTCCGATGCGCTTCCCATTGCGAAATTCTTCCACCTGCACCGTAAAAACGAAAAGGCCCAGGTCGCTGGCTACGACCGTAACAACACCAGTAATTGGATCGATACTGAGCGCCGGATTTCCGGGAATTAGGTTTTGGGTGGAGATGCCGGGAGCAAGTTGCACCAAAGGATAGCCCGCCTTGGGCAAGGCGTTCCCGCGGGGTTCGGCCAGAGTAGTGTTGCCGCGCGTGGGCGCGACTATCGAGTACCGGAGCATATCCCCGTCGGCGTCAGTGGCACCCACATTCATTCTATAAGGTAATCCCCGGCATATGTAATCTCCGTTAGCACTATTAAAAACGGGCGAAGTGTTTTGAATCGAAATTGCAGGAAACTCCAGATAAAAAACAAGTCCGGTACTTTCTGGTTCGCTGATGTTAGATACGCTGGCGCTCCGGCAGCAACGTTCATATACGATGTAGTACCCGTCAGGATCATTGTAATCGCCCGGGTTCAATTCGATATCGCTGCTAAAAGTCCCTTCCAGTGTTTTGATGAGAGAACCAGCGCAACCTTGGTTGGGATACGAAATCTGCCGTTCCGATACGAGGGGAAGCCGGATACTTTTCATCAACCGGTTGTCTCGCTTCCGGAAGATCAGCACATCATCGACATACGGATCTTTATTAGCGAAAGTCAGTTGCGGCTCATCCCAAAACACAAGCATGGAAAGCGTGTAACGATTGGCAACACCGGTTGGGGCAAGTCGAAATTCACCCCCCAGAATGTGGCTGGCCCGCACCGGTGCGAAAAACAATAGCAAACCTAAAACAAATAAAACAATAGACTTGAATCTCATGCGGGCGCGTAGCAATACTTGGCCGCCATTTTGAAGTAGCGGCGCTCGTACTGAATGGGAAATCATATTTGAGAGGGGAATTAGCGGGGAAAGGCCTAATATAACACAAATAATGTGCCTTTGTAGGTATGGTAGTCCGTTTCAACCACGTAGACATACGAGCCGACCGGAACTACGGATTGCTTAAAACGTCCGTCCCAGGGAGAAGGATATTTTTCGGAATAAAATACCACCGATCCCCAGCGATCGAAAATACGCATTGTCCGGATTTGCTCGGGGCCGTTTTGTATGACTAAAACATCATTCACACCGTCCCCATTGGGACTGAAAGCGTCGGGCATGTACAGCCGGTCAAATACCTCTACCAGTACCGTATCTGTGGCTACGCAGCCGTGCGGGGATGTAACGTTAAGAATATACTCCCGAGTGTCGGTCGGACTTACCTCCGGAGTCGAATCGGTCGCGGAAACAAGCTCGGTGTTAGGTGTCCACAAATATCGAACAGGAAGGGCCGAAGCCTTCACCAATCCGTACAGCGGTAAAGTTCCGCCGCGAATAACGCTCAATCGGTAAGGTAGCTTAACCGAAATAGCCTCAACGGTAATTTGGGCGCTGTCGCGGGCGGTACACCCATTCTTTTCATCCCTTACGAGCAGATGATACGATGCCGTCTCCGAAACAGTCAATATTTGCTTGTTATCCGTCAGGCTCAGTTTGTCTTTTTTCCATTCGTACGAATAATTACTGCCGCTGTTAGCCAGCAGATCGAGCTTCGTCCCGGCGCACAACGTATCTGCAGCGCGGGAAATCACAGCGGGAGGGGGGCTGCCGTACACCAGCCGCACTGATTGGGAGGCCGTATCCCGTGAGCATTGGTTGCTAAAGCTTTTAACCACCGTGTAGCTGCCCGGATCCTTTACGGTCACCCGCGACTGGGTGGCACCCGGGATATTCTGGCCGTCGAGTTGCCACTGGTAGGCCCAGTTGGTTGCGGATTCGGTTTCAAGTTGGACAGGACGCTCGCTGCAAAATTCGATTGCACTTGTTATGGTACTGTTGTAAGTTATCACCGGTTTGGGCGGAGTGATCTGGTTGCACTCAATGACCAATAACTGAAAATCCCGGCGGACCAGACCGATAAGTTTTCCATCACGGTATTCGGCGCACTGCACCGTAAACACATACAATCCTAAATCGCTCGCAACCACTGAGATGCGCCCGTTATCAGGGTCCAAGGTCAAGGCAGGTTTTCCGGGAATAATATTCTGATTGGATATGCCTGGTACCCACTGCACCAGTGGATAATCCAACTTTGAACTGGCGGCGCCAGTGGGACGATCTCGACTGGTATTGCCGCGCATGGGTGTTACCAAGGAATATCTCAGCTCGTCGCCATCGGCGTCACTGGCAAAAGTGTTCATCGTAAAAGTCTGGTCTTTGCAGATATAGTTGCCATTGGGTAAAACAAAAACCGGGGAGGAGTTCTTTACGGTGAGGGGGGGGAATTCCAGGTAAAAAACCATCCCGCTACCACCCGGATCGACGATATTGTTGATGTCGTCGTTACGGCAGCATCTTTCCCAAACGATGTAATAGCCCTGAGGATCATCAAAATCAAGCGGGCTCAGATTTTCGGTTATGCTGTTAGTACCTTCTTCAGTGCGAAGCGAGCGAAATGCAGCACAGGCCTTATTTTGATAACTTATCGTACGGGAGGTTATGTAGGGAAGTGTAAGACGGCGGATCAGTGCATTATCGCGCTTGCGGTAAAAAAGCAGTTCGGCATCGGCGTTGCGATTGCCATCAGTCAGGGTATTTTGATCCCAAAACTGAATCAGGGTGAAAGTGAAGCGGTTGGGCGTGCTGGAGTATTCCATCCGAATCTCACCACCCACGATATGGCGGGCGCTGGCGACAGCTCCGAGAAATGCAATGAAAAAACCAATCAGTACAGCGCTTCTCCTCATACCCGTTTTACAAATAGGCTTAAATATAATAATCAATTCGTTGCCTTTATTAAATGCGCTCACACGGTGCCTCCTAGACGGCACGCCTACCGTTCAAAAGAAAATTGGAATATCGACTATTTCGGCATCCATTTTGCTAATGATTTGGTGACCGTATTACTTAATCTCAATAATTGTATTGAGATTAAGCTCACTCTAACTTACTGATAATTTGTTCATTATAATTTTATAGATCATAGTTTTCTCTTAGATTTAAGTTCATTTCAACTTCTGATGCGTATGAAGAGTTTTAAAATTTTACTCATTTTAACATTAATTTCTCAATTTACACTGGCTCAGTCGATAGTCATCAACGAGCTAATGGCCAGCAATGAATCAACTATCGCCGACGCTACAGGGGAGTTTGCTGATTGGATCGAGCTCTATAATTCGACTAATACCGCCATCGATTTATCCGGCTATTATATAACGAACAACCCCAGCATTCTAACCAAACATCACTTTCCGGCGGGTGTGACCATCGGTCCCAACGCCTACCTGATCCTATGGGCCAGCGACGAACCTTCACGAGGCAATACACACCTGGGTTTTAAGCTCTCAGCATCGGGCGAATTCGTAGGCCTTTACCAGCCGGACGGAAGCACCACTGTGGACGCAATCAGCTCTGGTGCGCAAAGGACTGACATATCATGGGGCCGACAGCCGAATGGTACTGGGAACTGGGCTTTCCTGACACCAGCCAGTCCGGGCGCGGGAAACAGTTCCTTCGCCTCGTATGAAGGGGTGCTTGATAAACCCCAATTTTCGAAAATGTCGGGCTTTTATGTCGCCGGCTTCAATCTTTCAATGCTTAGCACGGAGCCGGGCGCTACAATTTACTACACCCTTGATGGTCCGGAACTCGATCCCAACAACACGTCAGGTCTCACCTATGCGTATAAAAACAGCTATCCTGGCGAATTTCTAACGGGGCGGATTCAAACCTATATCTATCAGAATGCTATAAGCATTGTCGATCGATCAGCCGACCCTAATCGATTGTCGATGATCAACCCGTAATACCAGAATTACTATCCGACGCCAAGCCAAAATCTTTTTAAAGGTACGGTAGTACGCACGATGGTTTCCAAACCTAATTATCTGACGAGCAAGATAGCAACTAAAACCTATTTTGTATCGCCGCAGGGAAGCAACCGGTATACTTTGCCTGTTTTCTCGATCGCCCTCGATGAACGATCCCTGTTTGATTTTAATAAGGGAATTTATACGGCGGGCGGTACCTTCCAAAATTGGCTTAATTCCCATCCCGGGCAGACACCCGACCCCGGCACACCCGCAAACTACCGACTCAGTGGTGATCTCTGGAAAAAAAAGGGCCACTTTGAGATGTACGATAACCAAAAAGCCGAGTGGTACGCCAAACCCGCCGAGTTCCAGATTCATGGTGGCTACAGCGAAGGCTATCCACGAAAATCGATCAGGGTCACCATCGACGGAGGTGATTCGGACGAAAAATTGATCCCCGGACGTCCCTATAAAGATTACAACAGTTTCATTCTCAGAAGTTCGGGTCAAGATTGGAACCAAACATTGATGCGTGATGCCATTGTGCAACAAATCATGCAGGGCCTGCCTTTCGACACCCAAGGTTATCGACCAGGCATTCTGTTTCTTAACGGTGAATACTGGGGGATTCATAATCTTCGCGAGCGGGCACATGAAGACTTTATTAAGCAGAAATACAATATAGATAAAAACGACCTTGACCTATTGGAACTGAATGCCAGCGTAAATGAGGGGAGCAATACTCATTATTTGGCCATGCTGAATTTCATTGAGCAAAATCCATTAATTATGCCTACCTGAAAACGCAGATGGACGTTGAGAATTACCTTAACTATTCATTGCCCAAATTTATGCCGCAAACAGGGACTGGCCCGGCAACAATATCAAATTCTGGCGAAAGCAAACCAGCCAATACGAACCAAATGCGCCTACCGGCCAGGATGGTCGATGGCGTTGGATGATGTACGACATGGACGATAGCTTTGGCTTTACCACGGATGCAAGCCGTGACTTGTTTGTCCTGTTACTTAATCCGGCGGGGGAGGGCTTCCCTTACCAGGAATGGTCACATCGCCTTTTTCGCCGAATTCTAACCAATTCCGAAGCTAAATCGTATTTTATCACCCGCATGGCCGACTTGCTCAATTTTTGGAGTCTCAGGCGGTTAAAGTTATTCAAGAAACCAAAGCAGCCATCGCGCCGTAAATGCCGGAGCATATTGCGCGCTGGCAAAATCCGTATTCGATTGCGTATTGGGAGAGTTTATTTACCAAGACAGACTGTTGCCCAACCGGTATGATATCATTTGCCCAGCAGCGGCCCGGCGCTTTACGAAATCAATTAATCTCGCACTTTGGCATGGGCGCAATTCGTAATCTGTCCGTCGACGTGTCTGATACTTTACAGGGCTACGTTAAGGTTAACACAATCAAAATTTATTCGAGTACTCCTGGAATCAGCCAAAATCCTTATCCCTGGACGGGTATATACTTCCAGAATGCCCCGGTGACCTTAGTTGCTCAAACCAAAGCAGGCTACGAATTTCTCCGTTGGAAAGAAAACAACCTAGTTGTGGGAACCAGCCCAACGCTTGTCCTTAACATGGCGAACAGCCGTAACGTGGTTGCCGAGTTCGGACCATCATCACCAGGCGTTTGTGTCAGCCTTGGTTCTGGCGACTGGCATACGGCCAATACCTGGGACTGTGGCCGGGTGCCCAATGCCACCGATATGGTAACGGTTGGAAATGGCCATGTGGTGACGGTTGGCACCGCCAATGCCGAAGCGAAATCTTTAGAACTTCGTGGCAATGGTAATCTGAAAATTTCGAATAATCGTGATTTGAAACTACTTAGCGTGAATTAATTAAGACGCCTATCGTAACACTAAGTGTAAATCTATCTAAGCTACACTTAGTCGAATACTATTTGTTTTATAATTTATATTATGTTAAATAGATATTTGTCTTAAAAGGGTATCCTATTTAAGGATACCCTTTTTACTAGACTTGAACTAGAATTAGTCCACTGTGACACACTCCACTTTCTTACCTTCAAACTGAGCCAGAACACTGTCAAGTGTTTCAAGCGTTGACTTGGCTTCCTCAGCATCAGGCTTAGCGGCTACGGCCTTATCAAAGTAAGGCTTGGCTTTCTTAAACTCACCGCACACGCGACCTTCCACTTCCTTACCACGTGCCTGGTATTCCTTCATATCCATATTGTCCACCTCACTCTTCATATTCACAGCTTCGTTGAAATACAATACGCCCAGGTTAAAGAGCGCATCATAATTATCGGGATTGGCAACAAGTACTTTCTTATAAGTATCGATAATCAACTGACGATCTGATTTATATTTCGTCTTCAACTCAGCCAGTTCCTTTTCAACGGTGGAATTCTCGCCATTGTTGGCGTTAGCGGCCATTTCCTTGGCGCTGGTTTCGTATTTGGTTACGTTTGTCTTCGACTCATCACGAGAGGCATTTACCTCGTCGAGCTGGCGCTTCAAATCAGCACTTTTGGGTTGTTTTTTAAGTAGACCCGAGATGCGCTTGATCTCACCCTCGTAGATGTCAAGCTTGCCCTTCTCAGTTTCGAGTTGCTTATTCACAGCATCCGCCTTATCGGTGCTGCCCAGTTTGCTTTGCAACTCTTTAATTTTCCGGTCACGCTTAATGTTTATGTTGTCGTACAGGATTGCCAGGTTAACCATATTGGTGGCATTGGTAGGATCCTTTTGCGTGAGCTCTTGTAGCTGATTGATGGCCATGTCCTCGTTACCCGAGGCCAGGTGAATGTTCACAATCTCGGATTTGAGATCCTTATTGTCCGGACTCTTCACCAATCCTTTCTCTAAGGCAGCAATCGCTTTATCGTACTTTTTATCTGATTTGTACAACTGAGAGAGTCCGTAGAAAACGCTGGGATCACCGCCGCCGTTGGCCGCATATTTTTCAAATTCCTCGACGGCTATGTCGTTTTTCTCCGCCTGCTGGGCGGCGATTCCACCATAAAGTGTTGCCGTAGTATCCTTGCCATTAATTTCCTGGGCCATCTGAAACATTTTCAGTGCCCCTTCCATTTGCTTGGCCTGGTATTTTTCAGCTCCCTGCTTCACAAATGCATTGTAGAGATTACCTTCCTTACCCGCCAAAATATCCGAGGCCTTTTTTGAGTCACGACCGGCATCGCCCTTCTTGGTCACGTCCAGTTCAATGACCTTTTTGTACGCGTTGTACGCAGTCATCACCGCGTTGGAATCAAGCGTAGAAGCCTGCAAAGCAATGTTGGAGTACACATCGGCCCGAGTCATCCAGGTAGCAGCCTTGCCGGCGTCCTTGTCATCGGTAATAGCCTTGTCGCTCTTTTCCTTATCTTTCTTGAACTGGTCCACCACGGCCTGGTCAAGCACCGATTGACTAAACGCCAGGCAGCCGAACAGACTGAAAGCTGAAATTAAGATTATACGTTTCATAAATTTTGATTGATTGATTGATTGATTGATTGTTAAGGTTATGAAATATGTAATTGGTTTAAAACAGACAGACAAAAAATTTATTCCACAACCGGAACTTCTGCTTCGCCAGTCTCTCCAGCGTCGGTTTCCGGTGCGTGATCCATGGGCACTTGCTCGGCGCCTTCCACCAGTTCCTCCGCTATCTCTATTTCTTCGTCTTCATCTTTAAGAATCCGGGTAACGGAAGATATCTCGTCGCTATTGTTCAGTCGAATGAGTTTGACACCCTGGGTATTACGACCCGCTTGTCGGATGTCGGTCACACTCATGCGAATCGCGATGCCATTGCGGGTGATAATCATGAGGTCGTCCTGTTCGGTCACTTCCCGAATGGCCACTAGCTCCCCCACTTTCTCGGTGGCTTTGAGCGTCGAAACGCCTTTGCCGCCGCGTTTGGTAACGCGATAATCGTCGATGGCCGAGCGTTTTCCGTAGCCGTTTTCCGACACGACGAGCAATTGGGCGTCTTCCCGGTTGATGCATACCATACCAATGGCTTTCAAATTTTCCCCTTCACTCAGGTTAATACCCCGTACACCGGCCGCACCGCGGCCCATGGGCCGTACCCCGCCTTCGTGGAATCGCACCGCCCGACCCGCGCTTTGGGCAATGACGATATCATTGTCGCCGTTGGTTAGCGCCACGTCAAGCAGACGATCGCCCTCGTTGATGGAGATGGCGATGATGCCGTTCTGGCGGGGACGCGAGTAAGCTTCCAGCAAGGTTTTCTTGATCGTGCCCTGCTGGGTACACATGATGATGTAATTGTTGTTAATGTAATCGTCGTCGCTGAGCGTCTTGACATTGATTACCGCCCGGATCGAGTCGCCGGATTCGATGCTGATCAAATTCTGAATAGGCCGGCCCTTGGACGTTTTAGAACCCTCAGGTACTTCGTACACATTTAGCCAAAACAGCTTGCCGTATTCGGTAAAGATCATCAGGTAGTTGAGCATGGTCGCCGAAAACAAGTGCTCCGTGAAGTCGTCGTCTTTGGTCTTGACGCCCCTCGCACCTACTCCACCCCGGGTTTGGGTACGGTACTCCTGCAACGGCGTCCGCTTGATGTAGCCCTGGCTTGAAATCGTGACGAGCATTTCTTCGTCGGCGAT
>JBBSSJ010000049.1:0-19655 GCA_038242095.1 Cytophagales bacterium | reverse complement strand
GTATCCGCGCCTATTACGCTGACCGTGGCGGAGCGGGCTACTTTGGGTGAGAAGGAGCCGTCCAGGAAATCGGTAGTGGTCATAGTGGCGGGCGTGGCGGCGTTTCTGCTTTGTCTCACCGCTTTTTCCATTACTTATTTTCTGGACAATGCCGTGCGTGCGCCCGCCCAACTGGCCGGCGTTACGGGACTGCACGTCCTGGGCCGCATCAATCGGGCCCCGGGTGGTAACGGGTTACAGGGACTGAGCGACCTCGACGCAACGGACGAATCCACGCTGCTTTTCAAGGACCTGGTGCGCTCGATTCGCTACGAAATAGATGAGCAGATGACCAATCCGAAAATCATTGCTATCGCCAGCCTACGGGCACAAGCCGGAAAGACCGACTTGGTGTACGGCCTGGCATGGGCGTACGCGCGCATCAGTCAGCGGGTGCTGGTTATCGACGGCAATTTCAGCCACCCTACCATCAGCCGAAAGGTGAAGGCGAAAGCTACTTTAACCGATTTCTTCACCAGCCAGGATTCTTACCTTTATCCCGAACAAGTGGATTTTCTGGCTACCGTAGGGGGCGACATTTCTCTGCTGGAGATCGCCGATGAGAAAATACTCCGGGAGAAATTCACCCACTTGAAAGAGCAGTACGACGTAATATTGGTCGAAACTCCGGCCCTCACCACTTCCAGCCAAGCTAAGGAATGGCTGGTGTTCGCGGATCGAATCGTGGCCGTGTTCGGCTACGGGGGCGTGATGAAGGTTGAGGAAAAGAACAAGCTCGATTACCTAAGAAGCCGGGGAGAACAATTTTCCGGCTGGGTACTCACCAGCACGGCCGACAAGACGGAATCCCTGGGCCGAACCCTGACGAAAATCTGATCGTACAAACCCTGTTTTACCTTTTTATGCTATTGCAGGCAATCGTAGGCTCAATCTGACTTTTCCCTTAGCCTCGTATGGGCGCTACCGGCTCAGAAAAGCGCCAAATTTACGAATAAAGGTTTATGTAACGTTCTTTCTACCAAATCCGCTGAGTTTTCGAGTAAGTACCGCCGTGTTGTGGGTTTTGTATTCTGAACAAAAGAAAAACCATGAATTCGAAAAACGAAAATCGGCGGAAGTTTTTGCGCCAGTCCGTGCAGTCGGCCGCCGGGTTGATGATGGTACCTTTGGTAGGTCAGTCCGGTAGCGGGGCCACCCAGGCAATCGCCGCCCCCAAAACGACAACGCCCTACCCTGCCCCGCGTATTAAGTTTGCCGTCATCGGCATGAACCACGGCCATATTTACAGTCAGGTGGAGGCGGTCAAGCGCGGTGAGGGTGAGTTCGTAGCGTATTACGCCAAAGAGCCGGAGCTGATGGCCGACTTCAAAAAACGCTTTCCCGAGGTCAAAGCCGCCGCCAGCGAGCAAGAGATTCTGGGCGACAAATCCATTCAATTGGTGCTCAGCTCGGGCATTCCACAAGAGCGCGCCCCGCTGGGTATTCGGGTGATGAAAAGCGGTAAGGATTACATGTCCGATAAGCCGGGTATCACCTCATTAGCTCAGCTCGCCGAGGTGCGTAAGGTGCAAAAAGCGACAAAGCAGATTTACTCCATCATGTACAGCGAACGCTTCGAGAACAAGGCGACCGTGAAGGCGGGCGAGTTGGTGAAAGCGGGCGCTATCGGCAAGGTCATTCAGACCATCGGCCTGGGCCCGCACCGCATGAACCCCAAATCACGGCCCGACTGGTTCTTCAAGATGAGCGATTACGGTGGCATTATCACCGACATCGGCTCGCACCAATTCGATCAGTTCCTGTTCTTTACGGGCAGTACCGAGGCTCACGTGGTTGCCTCCGAGGTAGGTAACGTCGGCCACCCCGAGTACCCCGATGTGCAGGATTTCGGCGACGTGATGGTGCGCGGCAACGGCGGCATGGGTTACGTGCGCGTGGACTGGTTCACGCCCGATGGCCTGAAAAGTTGGGGCGATGGCCGCCTGACGATTTTGGGTACTGAGGGATTTATTGAGATTCGCAAGAACGTAGACATCAGTGGTGCTCCCGGCGGTAATCATCTTTTTTTGGTGGATCAAAAAGAAACCAAAACCATCGACACCATCGACGTAGATCTACCCTACGGCCGACAATTGGTCGATGACGTAGTCAACCGCACCGAAACGGCCATGACCCAGGCACATTGCTTTCTGACCATGGAGCTGGCATTGAAGGCACAGGCGGAGGCG
This sequence comes from Cytophagales bacterium, assembly GCA_038242095.1. Taxonomy (GTDB): domain Bacteria; phylum Bacteroidota; class Bacteroidia; order Cytophagales; family Spirosomataceae; genus Persicitalea. The sequence continues at coordinate 17,427 of JBBSSJ010000049.1, read as the reverse complement.
GAGCGGATTAAGCTGTCTTGAAAGGGTATTTAGATGTTGAGTTGTTTATTTATTTAGGCGTTTATTAAAAAAGCCGTTGATCACAATCAACGGCTTCTATATTTACTCTGGTTTGCGTCTGAGACGTGGACGGCCAGTTGCGAACCGGTCGGAAGGCGCATTTGTAACGCGTCATACAATTTACGCCATCAGCGCCTTGCGGGCGTATTCCACGCATTTAGCGACTTCTTTGACGGCGTCGGAACCGGCGGGAATGTCATACTCGAGTTCGATGGTGGCGGGAAACTTGTATTTGTTGTCGCGGATGAGTTGCAGGGCGGCCACGATGGGCGTATCACCTTCGCCCCACATCACGTTAGCCTGTCCGTTTTCTTTGGATTTTCGGTCTTTGACGTGCATACTCTTGATAGCCTGATGCTTGTCTTTGATAAGCGGTAAAGGATCGTAACCCGCCGCCACGTAGTGGCCCATATCCAGGTTCATGGCATTATATTCCGACTGGGCCAGGGCCTCATCCCAGGCCGTGGGCGTCTGCTGGAGGTGGCCGTGGTAGGCAACGTACACTTTGTTTTTAGCCGCAATTTCACCCAATCGCTTGCTTTGGGAGGCATCCCGAGGTAGCTCGACGGTGACGTGGGAAGCCCCCAGCGCTTTGGCGGCGCGGAAGGCGTAATCGACCTCGGCGTCGGAGTTATTGGGGCCGAGGGCGTTGGGTTTGTAAGCGTAGATGCTTACGCCCGCCTTATTGTACATTTTTTTGATCTGCTCGAATTTTTTTAGCGGTGCCGAGGCGCGCCAGGCGGCCAGTTTACCGTAGTATTCGTCCTGCTCGCGCTTCTGATCGGCGGTGAGGCCGCCTCGCTCATACCTGGGTGCTTCCGGTGCGCCCGCGAAAGGTTCGCCCGTGGCGCCCAGCAACTCGATCGCGCTGATGTTGCATTCCTGACAGTATTTCAGGACATCCTCCACGCTACATGGCATACTACGCCACGAGTAGCTGATGGCGCCCACCTGCACGCCGTTGAAGACGGAATTGGGCTTGCCCAGATTTTTAAGGTAGGCAGGCATTCCGAAAACGGTATCGGTCAGCAGCGCCACGCCGCCCGCAGTCAGGGCAACGTTGTTCAGGAATTTTCTTCGGGATAGTTCTTTGTATTCCATGGTTTTTGGACGAAAAGCCGCTGGTGGCAGCGTTTGTAAAGTAAGTATAAGAAAAATTTGCGGCTCAGCTACTCAGGCTAACGCCCCGAAGTTACCGCCGTCGGATTTTTGGACGGCATATTGGCCCCCACGCCTTTGCGCCAATTTTGCAGGACCGTCAGCAGCTCTTTCGCCTTTTCAGGATTTTTATTCGCCAGGTTTACCCGTTCGCCAATATCATTTTTGAGGTTAAAAAGCTCCAAGCCCCGGCCTTCCTCCAACCATTCGATCAGCTTCCAGTCGCCATCCCGCACCGCCGAACCGGGTGAACCACCCTGGTTCCCATAATGCGGATAATGCCAGAACACGGGGCCACGATTCATTTTTTTGCCTTTCAAAACAGGTATTAAACTTACGCCATCCATGTGCTGCTTTGGTAGCGCGGGCAGTCCGGCCATGTCCAGCAGCGTCGGGTAGAAGTCAGTACTAACCGTGACCTGATCGCTGGTCTGCCCGCCCTTGGTTACGCCGGGCCAGTAGATAACCATCGGCTCACGGATGCCGCCTTCGTAGAGCCAGCCCTTCCCGGCCCGCAGGGGTAGGTTGGAGGTCGGCTGCCCTTCGGCGGTAGAAAGTCCACCGTTGTCGGACATGAAAACGACGATCGTGTTCTTATCCAGGCCGTTGGCTTTCAAAGCATCCAATACCCTGCCGACCGCCTTGTCCATGTTTTCTACCAGAGCGGCGTAGACCGGAAGACTTTGATTCAGCCGCTCTTTACTTTCGCCTTCTTTACCCCATTTATCGTCCAGACCAAGTCTTGTTCGCTTTTCAGTGTATTTGGCTACCAGATCTTCCGGCGCTCCCAGCGGAATATGAACCGCGTAGAAAGAAAGATAGGCCAGGAAGGGTTTTTCTTTGTGCTGCTCGATGTAGGAAACCGTTTCGTCGGCCAGGCGGAGCGTGAGGTTTTCACCGGGCGGGCCATCGGATAAACGGGGGTTAGCGTAAGGCACGAAGTAGGCGCCGCCCCGCGGTGAGCCCGAGGAATACCCGCCTTTGTTTATATCAAAACCCTGGTGTTCGGGCCAGAACTCGGGCGATTCGCCTAAATGCCATTTTCCCGCAAAGAAGGTATCGTAGCCATTGCTTTTGAAGGCTTCGGCCAGTGTAGTTTCTTCCAGGGGCAAATTCTCTACGTACTCGGCGGGCAGCAGCGGTTTGTCTTTCGTCCAGTGCTTGCTTGCCGTGGTGGGCTGAGGCGCCCCAAACCAATCGGTGGTTTTCAGGCGGGCGGGGTACTTGCCGCTCATGATGCTGGCGCGGGTCGGCGAGCAAACCGGGCAGGCCGCGTAGGCGTTGGTAAATTTCATGCCCTTTGCCGTGAGCGCGTCGATGTGGGGCGTTTCGTAAAAACTACTGCCAAAAGCCCCGATGTCGGTCCAGCCCAGATCATCTACTAAGATAAAAAGGACGTTGGGTCGGGCGTCGGCCAGCTTGGCGGCTTTGGTATCTTTTGTGGATTTGGCGCAGCCCAGCAATAGGATGATCGCTAAACTGGCGAAAACCGCTGCTCCGGCAATAGTTTTATTGCTCATAATTAACCAATATTTTTGAGAGACTTAACCGAGTCTGACCCTAAATTTAACGAACCCCAATCAATAGCCGTCGTTTTGCTTCAGATTTGGGTTAGCCTCGATTTCGGCCTGCGGCAACGGATACAGTACGTGGAACGGCTGGGCGTTCTTGCCGCGCGAGATGGCGCTGGAAATGAATGTCCCCATCCTAATTTGGTCCTCGCGACGTTTTCCTTCGGTAAAAAATTCCCAGCCACGTTCCTTTAGAAGGTGATCACGGAGCTTTTCCTTGCTCGGAAAATCGCCCAATGCAATCGCGGGTACCGCCGCGCGGGTCCTGATCTGGTTGATCAAGTCGATGGACTCCTGGTTGGGGCCGGACAGTTCGTTGAGCGCCTCGGCCCGGCTGAGCAGGATGTCGGCGTAGCGTATCACGGGAATGTCATTGCCGTGGTTTTGCGAAATCGCGTTCGGGTCGGGCGTGTACTTAAAGCTGCGGGCGTTGTCGAGCGGTTTCCCGTCGGCATCTTCCAGCAGCTTTTGCAGCTTGCCCTTCGTGTCGGTGTACTCCGTGACGAACATTTTCAGCCGCCGGTCGATCGGGTCGAAGGTTTTATAAAAAGCCGTGTACGTCCTGAACTGCGCCCCGTAGTTGATCCAATTAGACAAGATAGGGTAGTTGGGCGGAAAGGCGTGGGGCATGTACTGATTGCCGGGCCCCTGCGCCAGGCAGGGATAAATGAAAATGAATTCATCGTTGTTCTCGTTTTCAGTGGCGAAAAGATTTTCAATCTGCGGATACAGCTTGTACTTCTTCAAATCGATCAACTCCTTTGCGACATCGGCGCTCTTTTGCCACTGTTTGGTATTGAGGTAAAACTTAGTCAAAACCGCCAAAGCCACACCCTTGTCGGCCTGACCGCGCAAAGGCTGACTCACCGGCAAGTTTTTGGCGGCTTCGGCCAGCTCATTCGATACGAAAGCAACAAACTCGGCATCGGTAGGACGGGCGGGCTGCAGATCATCGGTGCTGGTGGTGAGCACCAGGGGTACCGGACCAAAATAGCGGTAGAGGTGCGCGAAGGCTTCGGCCCTAATAAACTGCGCCTCGCCCTTGTATTGCGCCAGACGTGCGGGCGGAATGGACGTCACCTTGTCGATATTTTCCAGCAGCACGTTGGCGTCCCGCACGGCAATGTACATCTGCACCCAAATGCCGCGCAGAAAGCCCGATGAGGCATCCCACTGGAAATTTATAAAAGGCAAAGCGTCCTTCTCAAACTGGCCGCCGCTCTCGAGCGTCATGTCGGTAGGAAATTCCGACAGTGTCCATTGATCTTCCCGGGCGCCCCCGTTGACCTGCGAGCGGCTGTACGCGCCGTATAGTACCTTTTTGATCCCGTCTTCACTCTGCAGAAAACTCTGGGGATCGTATTGGGTAAACACTTCTTCGGCAAGGAACTCCTTGCAACTCATCGGAACCAGGCAACCGATCACCAAAGCGATCAATACCGATTTATTTAGTATCTTTTTCATGAAAATCAGATGTTAGATTATTGGGTTGTTAGAAGCCTACATTCACCCCAAACCGTACCGTCCGGTTTAGCGGGTAGCTGTTGTAGCTGGCCCGCTCGATGCCCGTCTCAGAGGCGTTGGCGTCGGGATCGAAGCCCAGGAATTTGGTAATGGTCAGCAAATTATCCGCTGCCACGTATACCGACGCCGAACGAATGCCCTTTTTGATCGGAATCGCGTAGGAAAGCGTCATAGTTTTCAGGCGGATGAACGAAGCGTCGCTGATGGTAAGCGAATTTACCGCCAATGCCCCGCCGTAAACGCTGGGATTCACGCCCGAAGGATATTGGGCACCCGGATTATCGGGGGTCCAGCGATCCAGATAATGCACCGCCACGCGATTGCGGTCGAAGTTGATCGGGTAGAGTGACTCCACAATGTTATTATCCAAAGAACTAATGCCCTGCACGGCCGTGATGAGTGCTTCCAGGGTGACGCCGCGGTAAGAAAACGAGTTATTAAGCCCAAACAGCAGTTTTGGAAAAGGGCTGCCCAGGATGACCCGGTCGTCGGGCGTGATTTTGCCGTCGCCGTTCTGGTCCACAAAGCGCGGGTAACCCGGCTTGAAGTTAGGCTGGGGCGAGTCCTTTACTTCGTCCGTCGTTTGGTAAATTCCGTCCGTCTGGTAGCCGTAGAACGACCGCATCGGCGCGCCTTCTTTCACGATGGCGTAGTTAGCTGTAAAGCCCACACCACCCGTCAATAGTTGCGGGATGAAATCCGGCAGTTCGACGACCGTGTTTTTGAGGGTCGAGAAAGTGAAGTTGGTATTCCACTTGAAAGCATTGACCAAATTGCGAGTTTCGATCATCAGGTCGATGCCCTGATTGCGCACGGCGCCGAAGTTCACCAGAATGTTTTGAAAGCCGGATGTCGTGGGAAGCGGTTTGTTGAATAGCTGGTCGCGGGTATTCTTGATATAGTATTCCAACGAGCCGCTCACTCGACCCTTAATAATGGCAAAGTCAATACCAAAATCCACTTCCTCGGTCGTTTCCCAGCGCAGGTCGGAGTTGGGAATTCGGGCGGGTTCTACACCTTGCAGGAGACCACCACCCAGAACGGCATTTCCGCTCGCAACAAAAGTCGTCAGCGTCTGGAAATTACCGATGGCTTGGTTACCGCTCTGTCCGTAACTCATCCGAAGTTTTAGGTCGCTGAACAGGTTGCTTTGCTGCATGAATGGTTCCTCAGAAATCCGCCAGCCCAGCGCGAACGAGGGAAAAAAGGCAAATTTGTTTTTGTCGGAGAAACGCGAAGTACCATCCGCCCGAATGGACGCAGTGAGCAGGTACTTTTCTTTCAGCGTGTAGTTCACCCGACCCAGATATGAGTTGAGCTGATTGGTTGAGCGGCCGCTGCTGACGTTGTCGCCGCGGTCGCCATCGCCGCTTTGCAGCAGATTGGTCAGGCTGGCGTCAGAAAGGAAGCCAATCGAAGATGCGCCCACATTACTGATATCGTATTTTTCGAGCGTAGCTCCCCCCAGAATGGATAACTGGTGGATGCCGTTGAAGGTGTGGGCGTAGGTAGTGAATAACTCACTGATCCAGTGCGTATCTTCCCCCACGCCGATGCTGCCGATACCTCCCGCCGACAGGCCTTTCTGGGTGGTCCTGCTGTTATAACTGTCGTTCCGACCATTGGCAATGTCGGCCCCCAGTCGCAACGTGGTTGTCCAGCCTTTGAGCAGCGTATAGTCTGCCGACAGCGTGCCAAAAGTCCGATTATTTACGTTTTTCTGGGTGAATCCGTTGATAAGCGCCAACGGGTTTTCCAGCGAAATGAGCGGATTATAGCGGTACTGTCCGTCTTCGTCTTTCTCGGGCGAAATAGTCGGATCGAATTGCAGCGCCGAGTTGATCGGGCCGGCATTTTCGTTGCCCGAGTTGGTCGTCAGGATATTTGTCGTCGTCGAACGATTGGTATTCAGGTTAAGCGTGACCTTGAGTTTGTCGGAAGGATTGATTTCATAATTGAGCCGGATGTTGTACTTCTTCAAGCCCGAATTGAGCACCACGCCGTCCTGGTTGAGGTAATTGAGTCCCAAATAGTAGTTGGACTTGTCCGATCCGCCCGAAAACGATAACTGATGGTTCTGCGCCAGCGCGGTGTGGAAAATCTGATCCTGCCAGTCGGTGCCGCCGCCAATTGCGCTGATCTGCTCGGGTGTGTACCTGGGTTTGCCGCTCTGTTCCATCGACAAATCGTTCAGGACATCGATGTACTGTGGCGTAGTGAGCAAACCCATTCTCCGGGCGACCGTTTGTACGCCCAGGTAGGCGCTATAATTAACCTTTGGCGTGCCTGATTTGCCCTTTTTGGTAGTAATCAGTACCACGCCGTTGGCCGCCCGCGAACCGTAAATCGCCGCCGCCGAGGCATCTTTCAGTATCTGAATCGACTCGATATCCTCGGGGCTGATGGAGGTTGCCGATGCACCGGGAAATCCGTCGATCACGATCAGCGGCTGGTTGCTGCTATTAATCGATCCCGCACCCCGAATGCGGATGGCAATGCCGCCACCTGGCGCCGAACTCGATTGGCTGATTTGCACACCCGAGGCTTTGCCATTGAGCAGTTGCAGCGCCGAGTTATTGACGCCCTGCGTGAAATCCTTCTCGCCAATCGAAGCCACCGACCCTGTCAGGTCACTCTTTTTTTGCGTACCGTAGCCTACTACTACCACTTCGCTGAGGACTTTGGTGTCAGGTTCCAGGCTCAGATTCAGGCGCGTTTTGCTACCAACCGTAACCTCCTGCGATACGTAGCCCACAAAACTAAACACAAGCACGGAAGATTGATCAGGGACGCTTACCGTGAATTCGCCCGCCTGATCGGTAGTCGTTCCCTGCGAGGTACCTTTTACCAGCACGCTCACGCCCGGTAACGTCTCGCCGTTGTCGGAGGCGATGATTTTTCCTGAAACGGAAATATCGGCTATCGCTAACGAAACTTCCCGTTGCGTTCGAAGCTGAATGGTAGCGGCGGCGATGGGAGTAAGAAGCTCCATTCCGGCGGCCGCGGTTATTTTGTTTTCAGGACTGGCTTTTTGCTCCGCTTGCTTCTCGGTAATCACGTAGCCACGCTTGCCCGATTGTTTATAAATCAGATTCAGCGGTTTGAGCAGTTGGTCCAGGTCGCGCGCTACCGATTTAGAGGCGCGGTAGTCGCGGGCGGCGACGTCATATTTTTCGATATTCCTGCCAAAAAAGAGAATATCAACCTGGTGAATTTTCTTCAACTCGGCTAAAGCATCCCGGAGTTTGATCATTTTTGCCTGCTCGCTCCGGTAGAGGTTAGATGAGGGTGTCGTGACCCTTGCCAAAAGCTGAGCCTGCATGGGTTGGGTCCATCCCAGGCATAAGCCCGCCAGGACGACGATGCGTAGGTTTCTTTCCATTGTATTCAGATTGTTATGTAATAGGTACTGTTCAATTTCTTGTAATGATGATCGTATCGCCCCGGGACGAATAGCTCAGGCTGGCTGCGTCGGTCAGGGCCTGGAGCAATTCCTCGGCCGATTCGGCCTGAAAGGACCCGGAAAGCGTTAGCTGTCGCAAATCTTCTCCTTCAAATTTGATTTTCAGATCAAAGTTCTCGGAGAAAAGATAGGTGAGTTCGTCGAGGGATGTTCCTTCAAAAACAAATCGGTGGGCGGCCCAGGCGGCGTAGTTTTGGGGCGCGGCGTTGCGGCGTAGTTTGGCGTGACCCTGCGGATCAAGCATTACGAGGTCGCCAGGCTTCATTTCCATGGCTTTCCGGGCATCGTCCGCGCCGTAGCGGAGTTGGACTTTGCCCTTGTTCAAGACGACCTTGGAGCCACGTTCACGGGCGTAGACCGTGAACTCGGTACCGAACACGAGCACTTCCAGTCCCTGGTCCGTTTTGACCAAAAACTTACGATTGTCAATAGTACGCCTGACGGAAAAGTTGGCTTCCCCGCTCAGAACAACCTCCCGGGTGTGGCTGCCAAATCCGAAGCGCGGTACCCGCAGACACGAATTGGAGTTCAACATTACCTGAGTACCATCCGGCAGCCCGATCGACCTGGTTTCGCCGAAACCGGTACGGTGGGATTCAAACAATAGCTTCTCCTGACCGTACCAGCCAGCCAACCCTAATACCAGCAACGCCGAAGCAGCCACTAACCACCGCGCCCAAAGGTTTCCCGATGGCCGTGACAAATTTTTCTCCCCCAAAACAGCCTCCAGTGTTGGCGATTCTGGTATCTTTTTTAAAAAAGCGACGTAGCCTGCGAGCTTGGCATCCAACTCAGGGAGATACTGCGGCGATTGCTGTTCCCATTCGGCCAGCCATTGGTAAAATCGCTCCCTGTTTTCGTCGTCTTGCAGCCATGACTCGATAGAACACTTCTGCATCGGCGTGCTTTTGCCCGCCAAGTGCTCAAAAACAAGTTGTTTATTGATTGTAGATTCCATGGGATACTTTCCTGCTTTATCGATAGACCGTTTCTCCACAGGATATACGTAGCAGATTCGTGAAAATTTGGGCAATCAGCATAGCCATTGGTCTTTCAAACCGTTTTTCAGCGTACTCAATGCCTTGAAAATATGGGTTTCGACGGTGCGAATTGAAAGACCGAGCTCAGCTGCGATATCCCTGGGCCGCTGTCCCTCGAAGCGGTTCATCAGGAACACTTTCCGGCATTGGGGCGGCAGGGAAGCGATGAGGGCGTTGAGGGTATGATGCAGTTCTTCCAGTTGCATGATCTGTTCGGGCGATTCAGTCAGGCTATGCTCTTCGGATAACGAAACGGTTAACGAATCATATTTTCGGAGGTCGTTGGAGAGATAGTTATAAGCCCGGTTGCGCACCGAACGGAAGAGGTAAGCACGGTAGGAAGCCGTCACCGATTGGTAGCTGCGCTTAGTCCAAAAGTTATAGAAAAGCTCACTGACCAAATCCTCAGCCACCTCCTTGGAATAGACAAACCGCACCGCGTGGGTACACAGCCCGCGGTAGTACAGCCGGAACAGCAATTCGCACCCTTTTTGGGGATCCTCTTCGAAAGATTTACGAATGAAAAGTTCTGAATCATCAGCCAAGTGATCGGATAAGATCTTTTCATCCTCCCGACCGACCGATAGCTTATTTTTCGGCTCGAAACTATCTGCGTTTTGGGCGGTCTCAGAAGATAGTTTTTGGATCATTACGCGACGATTTGAACTACTTTTTTCTGAAAAAATTCAAGATACATTTTAATAAAGACCGCTATTGGGCAAAAACTACGTAGCGCGACACCACTTTTTTCTTCGCAATGGCATCGTCCAAGCAGAATACCGTCCGATATCGAAACGCAACTGTCCGGTATCGAACAGCATTTTCCATAAATCTATCTGATTTACAGTGAATTAACTTTTTGGCATAAGATTTTTAAAATTTGTGGGAGAACCTGTGTGCCCGCCGCTACGAAACTATCATTATGCTCTCCAACTCCCTAAAAATCGCCTTCCGCAGCCTTTGGAAAAACAAAGGCTATACCTTCCTCAACGTTGCCGGGCTTGCCATCGGTATGGCTTGCAGTTTTCTGGCCGCGCTTTGGGCATACGACGAGCTGACCTACGACCAATTTCATGCCCACTACGAGACGATCTACCAAGTGGGCCGCAACACCGAGCGCGACGGGAAAGTGGCGACCAACAAAAACACGCCCTACCCATTGGCTGAGGGGCTGAAACAGACGTATCCCGACATCGCTCTCGCCAGCCGCGTCGAATATCCCGCTTCGCGGCTGCTGACCGCTGATGATAAAAAGATTTATCGTGAGGTGATCATGGCCGATCCGGATTTTTTACAAATGTTCACTTTCCCACTACTCGAAGGCAGCGCAGCCACCGCTTTGACCGATCCGCGCTCCATCGTGCTGAGCCGGAAAACCGCAACTTCGCTTTTTGGTGAAGAAGATCCGTTGGGTCAAATCGTTCGTTTCAACAATAAGATCGACCTGAAAGTGACAGGCGTATTGGCCGATGTTCCCGCTAACTCGACTTTCGATTTCGATTGTCTCTTGCCGTACGGCCTCAATCCGCTTTTGGAGGATTTTTACAAAACGCTGGACGACAATTGGGGAAACAACGTGGTCAGGACTTTTATTCAACTAAAACCCAACGTCACCCAGGCGCAGGTCGCCGCGAAAATTGAACCCTTCCTGACTAACCACGACGAAAGTGTGAAGCAGTCGCTGATGCTCCACGCCATGCCCGACTGGCGGCTGCGTGACAAATTCGAGAATGGCAAAATTGCGGGCGGGCTGATCGACTATGTCCGCATATTCATGTGGGTGGCGGGATTCGTGCTGCTTATCGCCTGCATCAATTTCATGAATCTGAGCACGGCGCGGTCGGAGAAGCGGGCCAAGGAAGTGGGCATTCGCAAGGCCGTCGGTTCCACCCGTGGCCGATTGGTGGCGCGCTTCCTGGGCGAGTCGAACTTGCTGGCTTTTCTGGCTTTTACCCTGGCGGTTTTGCTGGTAGTTCTTCTGCTCCCCTGGTTCAATAGCCTTACGGACAAGTCGATTATGCTGCCTTATGCAAACCCGTTTTATTGGCTCATCGGTTTGGGCATTACCCTATTTACGGGTATGGCGGCGGGGCTCTATCCTGCCCTGTATCTGTCTTCCTTTGCGCCAATACGGGCGTTGAAAAACACGGTGCGTATCGGCAAGAGCGCCAGTCTGCCCCGGAAAGTGATGGTAGGTTTGCAATTCACCATTTCCATTCTCCTTATTATCAGCGTCCTTGTTATTGGGAAACAACTTGACTACACCAAAGATCGAGCGACGGGATATGATCGCGCCAATCTTATCTCGTCGGATTTTCCCGAACAACTCAAAGAAAAAGAGGATGTACTGCGCCAGCAATTGCTTGACGCGGGTTTTGTAAAATCAGTATCAGCTACGCTGGCCCCGATGACCGAAATCTGGAATGTGAACGGGGTGAAATACGACGGTGATAAAAATACCGAATTGGTCACCGTCAGCGCCGACTACGACTACATGAAAACTTTCGGCATCCAGCTGAAAGCCGGACGCGGCTTCTCGCGCGACTTCGCCACCGACAGCGCCGCCGTGCTGCTGAACGAATCGGCGGTGAAAGCCATGAATCTCACCAATCCGCTGGACGTGCAGGTGACGCATTGGGGTAAAACCTACCACGTTATCGGCGTCATCGACGACCTGCTGATGGACTCGCCCTACGACAATGTGCGGCCCACGGGTATTTTCTTCGACCAGGAACATCTGCTCACTTTAAATATCCGTTTCCGCGAAGGGGCCAATACGCGGGAAGCCCTGGCGAGTACGAAGGCGATCTTCGAAAAGCTGGCCCCGGCCTATCCGTTCACCTACAAATTTGTCGATGAAGAATACGACAAGAAATTCGCCAGCGAAGAGCGCATCGGTGGCCTTATCGACGCCTTTGCTTTGCTTACAATTTTCATTTCCTGCCTGGGGCTGTTCGGCTTAGCCGCTTACACCGCCGAGCGCCGGACGAAAGAAATAGGCGTTCGCAAGGTGCTGGGAGCCAATCTTTCCAGCATCGTACTGATGCTTTCCAAAGAGTACGTGTACCTTATCGGCATCGCTACGTTGCTGGCCGCGCCCGTGGCCTGGTATTTCCTGCACGACTGGCTCCAAAATTACACCTACCGCATCGAGATTCCCTGGTGGATTTTCGTGATGTCAGGCGTACTGGCGCTGGTCGTGGCGTTGCTGACGGTGAGTTTTCAGTCGGTGAAGGCGGGGCTGATGAATCCGGTGAAGAGTCTTCGGAGCGAATAGTCTTCGGCTTGCGTTTCAGCCGAAGACCGCCCTAACTGTCCGTTTTCGAATCGCAAGTGTTCGGAATCGGACAGTTCTTTTGTATATCTTTTATTTAAAAAACTGATTGTCAGAAAATTAAAATTTAGGTATAGATTTTTTTGTAATGTATGACAATATCAGGCGGACACATAAGTCCGTCGACCGTAGTCTGCCCTACAACACCACCGCTATGCTCACCAACTACCTCAAAATAGCATTTCGCCACTTCCGGCGGCAGAAGTTTTTCTCCTTTATCAACGTCATGGGGCTAGCCGTTGGGCTGGCGGCTAGCTGGCTCATCGCGCTGTACGTGCAGCACGAACGAAGTTACGATACCTTTCTACCCAATGCCGACCGCATCTGCGCGGTAGCTTTCGATCTCAAAATGGGCGACCAGGAAGCCCTAACGACCAACACGCCGCCGCCCATCGGTCCGCGCCTGGTCGAAGATTTTCCTGAGATAGAAATGGCCGCCCGTACTTTCCCCCTGGGCAGCGTTGTCGTGCAACGCGAAACGATGCAGGGCAAAGAACCGATCACCTTCAACGAATACAACAACGCGCTGGCTGCCGACACGGCTTTTCTGGAATTATTCGGCTTTCCGATGCTGGAAGGCAACGCCGCTTCCGCCCTCGATGCGCCGGGCAGTGTGGTACTGACGGAGCGCATGGCCCGCAAGTACTTCGGTGAACAAGCGGCTTTGGGCCAATCGCTAAAACTCAACGATAGCCGCTACAAAGTGACGGGCATCATGCGGGATCTGCCTTCCAATTCCACGGTGCAGTTCGGCTTTCTGGCAACGATGAGCAACTTCCCGGTGGTGGAGCGGTTTTCGTGGAGTTGGATTTGGTTGCAGGTCGATACCTGGGTGCGGCTGAAGCAGCCCGCCACGGCGCAATCATTGGCTAGTCTGGAAAAGAAGTTTCCGGCGATGGTACGCGCCTACGCTCCGGCCGCCTATGCCCGCATTGGGCAAGATTTAACCAAGAATCTCAACAACGGCGACCGCCTCGACGTCAAGCTTTTGCCGCTGGAAAAGTTGCATCTGGGCTATACCGGCCTTGCGTCGCGGCTTAGTACCCTCGGCGACGGGCAACAAGTCGGTATGTTCGCCATCATTGGCGGTTTGATTTTACTGCTGGCTTGCGTCAATTTTATGAACCTCAGCACGGCGCGCTCCATGAAGCGGTCGCGGGAAGTGGGTGTGCGTAAAGCGCTGGGGTCGCAGCGGAGCGCGTTGGTGTCGCAGTTTTTGGTGGAGTCGCTGCTGCTGAGCGTGGTAGCCCTGCTGCTGGCGGCTTTGCTGGCGAGCGTGGCGCTGCCTTTTTACAACGACCTGACAGGACTCTCGCTGGAACCCAACGATTTATTTTCTCCAAAAATCATGGGTTTCGTCTTACTGCTACCAGTTGTGACGGGCTTGCTGGGCGGGCTTTATCCAGCTTTCTACTTGTCAAAATTCAAAGTCGTCGAGATGTTCAAACCCACCGTTGGACGTGGAAACGGCGGACTGCTGTCGGTCAGAAGTGGCTTAGTCGTGTTTCAGTTCGCGGTGTCCATTGTGCTGATGCTGGGTTCTTTCGTAGTATTCCGGCAATTGGAATTTGCCCAAAAACAAACGCCCGGCCTTAACCGCGAACACGTATTGGTGATCCAAAACATCCGTCACCTCACTACCTCATCAGCACGGGAGGCCTTCCGGCAGCAACTCGCCCAACTGCCCGAGGCCGTGAACGCCACCCACGCCACGGACTTGCCTTCGCTGGGTAATTTTGGCGACTTTTACGAGCCCGAACAGGGCGATGAAAAAAACGCGGTAGTGCCCAACCTGGCCATTGGTTCCTACGTGGCCGACGCGGACTTCGTCCCGACGCTGGGCGTCGAAATGCTGGTCGGGCGAAATTTCCGATCCAATTCCATCAGCGATTCATCCTCCATTATTTTAAACGAAACCGCCGTGAAGGCCATCGGCTGGCAAGACCCCATCGGGAAATGGCTACGTTATCCCGGCAACGGCAATCAGCGATTTCAGGTGATCGGCGTCATGCGTGATTTCAACGAGGGTTCGGTACGTACGGCCATCGAGCCATTGGCGCTATTCCACGAATCATCCCAAACATACCAGACTTCCGACTCATACATCGCGCTGAGGATGCGGCCCGGCACTGAAAAGCAGGCCGTCGAAAAAGCCGCCGCGCTCTGGCAGAAAGCCGCCCCCGGTGTGCCCTTCCATTACGATTTCCTTGACGCCACCTTCGCCCGGCTCTACCGCACCGAGGCCCAAACGGGTTCGGTACTAAGCATTCTGACGGGCTTGGCTCTGTTCATCGGTTGCTTGGGACTATTCGCCCTCGCGGCCTATACCGCCGAAAGTCGCACCAAGGAGATCGGTGTCCGCAAAGTACTGGGCGCCAGTGTGACCAGCATCGTGTCGCTGCTTTCTAAGGATTTTCTCAAATTGGTGGTGGTTGCTATCGTCATCGCGACGCCGCTGGCCTGGTACATGGCCGATAATTGGTTACAGGATTTTGTCTACAAAATCGACCTTGCCTGGTGGTACTTTGCCGGAGCGGGCGGCGTGGCTATTCTCATCGCGCTGCTGACGGTAAGTTTCCAGAGTGTGAAGGCGGCGGTGATGAATCCGGTGTTGTCGTTGCGGAGCGAATAAACAATCAAATATTATCTATACCATGCTGCACAACTATATCAAAATCGCCGTCCGCAATCTTGTCAAGAACCGGACTTACTCGTTCATCAATATTGCCGGGCTGGCCGTGGGCCTGGCGACTTGCCTGGTTATCGCACTCTACGTGCTGGACGACCTCAGTTTCGACCAAAACCAACCCAAAGCCGACCGGATTGGGCTATTTCAGCAGTTCCTGAATTCGTCGTCGAGCGGTTCGTCGTTTGGTGAACTACTGAAAAAGCAAGCGGGCATCGAGGCCGTCACGCAGGTACAGCCGCGCCGCGCCTTGTTATCACGCCGCGATTTGGCGGCCTACGAAAGCCGCTTTTGCCTCGCTGACTCCAACCTCACCAAACTTTTGAATTTCCGATGGTCGAAGGAAGTTTGCAGGAGGCACTTGCGTTACCCAACCAAGTTGTCATTTCGGAGCGCATGGCGATCAAGTACTTCGGCAACACGCCGCCCGTGGGCCAAACGCTCGAAGTGCAGCTAAACGGCAAAGCCACGCTCACCGTGGCGGGTGTGATGCAGGATACGCCCGAAAACACGCACCTGCCCATCGACTTCCTGGCTTCCGGCCTGAATGCCAAAGCTTTGCTGAACCAGTATGACGGTTCGTATTGGGACTTTGCCGGAATGAATTACTTTCTGCTCAGTCCGGGAGCAAGTTTTGACAAGATGAAAAGCCAGCTACCTGCCATCGCCAAGCAAGCCAACGACCCCAACGCCGCCGCCTGATCGTTGGATGTAATTCCAATGCGCGACATCTACCTCCGCCACCGCATGGACGATCGCGTACGGGCGACCAACGCCATCGAATTCGTGCGTATTTTCTCGGCCGTAGCGCTGTGTATCCTGTTGCTGGCTTGCTTCAATTACCTCAATCTCTCGTCGGCGCGGTCCACGCTACGCGTGCGGGAAGTGGGCGTGCGCAAGGCGATGGGCGCAAAGCGCTCGCAGCTCATCAAGTAGTTTATGGGCAAGTCGTTCCTGTTCACCCTGATTGCAACGGCCTTCGCCCTGCTGCTTGCCCAGATAGCGCTCCCTTTTTTCAACGATTTTGCTGACAAGAAACTGACGTTGGCCCCGTTGTTCACGACATCGAAGCTAGCACTGCTCGTTGGTTTTGTAATACTCACCAGCATCCTGACGGGCCTGTACCCCCCATTCGTTTTGTCTAGTTTCAATCCGATCCGGGTCTTGAAAAACTACCTGTTACCTAATAGTGGCCGGGCCTACGTGCGACGCGGATTAGTCGTGGTGCAGTTCGTAATTTCGATCGTAATGTTAGTGGCCACGATTGTGGTGATGGATCAGCTGCGCTACATTCAACACAAAGATTTGGGCTACCAGCGCGAGCAAATACTCACGCTCGATCCGCCTTCGCAAGCGTCCGAGAGCCAAAAGAGCATTTTCCTAAGTGAGTTGCGGCAGCTGGCCAGCGTTCAGGATATAACCCAGGTATCACTTTTGCCCGGCACAGGCGTGAGCTTTAATAAACTCTCGCCGCAATCGGTTACGGAAGGACAAGAAGACGTGACAATCGGTCAATTGTTTGTGGATGATGTCTTTCTCTCCGTTTTTGGTGTAAAAGTAGCCGAAGGCCGTTTTTTTCAAAAAGATAATACCGCCGACCGCACCAATTACGTCATCAATCAAACGGCGATGAAAAAATACGGCTGGAAGTTGGGTCAAACGGTCGGTTATATGAGCTACCAGTACAATGCCGAGGGCGGCTACGTCGAAGTACCCGTCAACGGGCAGATCATCAGTGTGGTGCAGGATTTCAACCAAATGGATTTGAAAAGTCCCATTACGCCCATGATGCTTTTGAACAACGCGACCTGGGGCCCGCTGGCGCTCAAATTACGAGGAAACGGCCTTGCCGCGACGGTGCCGTTGCTGAAAACCGACTGGGAAAAGCAATTTCCGAATTACCCTTTTGAATATTCGTTTCTTGACGAAGCCTTTGACAAAACCTACCGTAAGGAAATTCAGACGTCGCGCGTTTTTGGGCTTTTTGCCGGATTATCTATTTTCATTTCTTGTCTGGGACTGCTGGGATTGGTCGCTTTCACGGCCGAGCAGCGGACCAAAGAAATCGGGGTGCGTAAAGTACTCGGCGCGAGCGTATCGAGCATTGTAACGCTGCTTTCCAAGGACTTTCTGAAACTGGTAGGAATCGCACTAGTGCTGGCCGCGCCCATCGCCCGGTACGGGATGAACACCTGGTTGCAGGATTTCGCCTACCGCATCGACGTGCCGATCTGGGCCTTTTTGCTGGCGGGCGGATTGGCCGGGCTGGTGGCTTTCCTGACGATGAGTTACCAGGCGATAAAGGCGGCGAGTGTCAATCCGGTAAAATCGTTGCGGAGTGAGTAAAAGTTGTTCACAGGAGAGCAGTTCGGAAGTTACGGCATTGGCATAATATTAGTATACTCATATTGAACATCTTATGCTTCAAAAGTTCAATCCCGGCTAAATCAAAAGCCTTTTTTCAACCCACTCAACCCCATTATGCCCCGGAGTTTTCCGATCTTTTTCTCTACCCTTATCCTTTTCACTTTCCAATCTTCTTTTGGGCAGTTTATCCCCAAAAACCTCGAAGCCAAACGTACTACGCAAGC
>JBBSSJ010000048.1:0-19810 GCA_038242095.1 Cytophagales bacterium | reverse complement strand
GAGAAAGAACTCACCCACAAAAGGATGCAGGCCGGTTCGCTTCCGGTGATCGACCTGTTGCCTTCGGCTCGGTCGTTGCAGGAAGAGCGGCGCAAGCAGCAGGAAATTATCGAGGCGTTCATCCGCAACGATCCGCGCATCGGGCCCATCCGCCCGGCGGAGGAGCAGATTGAGAGTCAGGATCTAACCAAACGGGGCCAATCTGCCATAAATGATGGCTTCGCAACCGAATCGTTCGCTAAAATATGGGCGAAGCAGGGCAAGAAAGACAAAGCCATGGCCATTTACGAAAAATTAATTTTGAAAAACCCGGAAAAAAGCGAGTACTTTGCGCAAAAAATTGCTGAATTGAAAGCCGATTCCTAAAAATAGGCGCGATTCATGCTTACTACTAATCACTTGCTTACGGTTTTATTATACTGTAGGGGCGAATCCGTAAAATCTTATCATTCATCACTCATAATTCAATATGTACACTGCGCTTGTAGTTTTTGTGGCGATTATCGCCGTTCTGCTCATTCTGATTGTTCTGGTCCAAAACTCCAAAGGAGGTGGACTTTCCAGTGAATTCAGTGGCAGTAGCAGCCAAATGTTTGGGGTTAAGAAAACGACTGACCTGCTCGAACAACTCACTTGGGGTATGGCTGGAGCGATCATGTTGATTTCGCTGGCTTCTTACGTCATGGTGGGGAACGGCTCGGATACGGCTAATACGATTAACAGCGTCAATGCTGATCGGGCGCAAAATGCGGCAGTTCCCGGTGGACAGATTGCCCCGCTTCCCGAGCCTGCGGCGGCACCGGCTGGTCCAGTGGCTCCGGCGGATACGAATCAGTAATATTGATTTAGTTTTCTGCGGGTAGGCGTCAATCAATACCTATTCTTTTTCTTTACTGACAGTAGCAGGCCTCCTGTACCACAAAAAAGCCGCGCGCGACTTCCTTCGTTGGGAGTCGCGCGCGGCTTTTTTGTGCAGGAACTCAAATTAAACGGTAGAAATATACTGCATCATTAACTGCTTGGCTAGGGGGAGCAGGGTTTCATCGAGCGGGTAGGCGAGGGGCGACTCCACCATATAAGCGGCCGGGTTGGGCAGTTTGGCATAGCGCCGGATCAGGTCCACCTTCATGTTTTCAAAGGTCGTGCTAAGTTTTTTACGGACGGTCGATACCGGCTCGGTCTGGACAATGCGCTCACGACGGGCGTCGTAAAGCGTGGCCCGGTAGCGGTAAATCGTCGTTTCGTGGCTGGGAGTTTGGTGAATGAAGAGGTAGCCTTCGCCGACCCGGAGCGGTACGATGCCGATGGGCGTGATCGACAGCCGGGTCACGACGTCGTCGCGGCGGGTCTGTCCTGTTGCAACTGCCTGCGAAAACCGTGGAATGGCAAAGTCCAGAATAGCCGAAATCTCATCCAAAGCAGCTTCTTCTTCGTACAGCGTCCGATACATCAGTTTCTGCCGGGCGGGGTCGAAACCTGTCAGTTCCCTGGGGAACTGGCTCCGCAACGTGCGCTGAGAACTTTGCAGCGTCAGACTGCTTTCGTAATGTTCTTTGATTTGGGCGAGGTGCGGGTAAAGCGAGGCTTTGTCAAACTCCCGGCTAATGTGCTGCAAGTATGCCAGTACGACGTACTTTTTATACTCAAAGTCAAGAATTCCGTCGGTAAGCAACTGACTTGATAACTTTGTCATAATGCGATGAGGTTGATTGCAGGGAAAAATTTAGTCAAATCGCGGCATATTCAAAATTTTATTTTGCGAAAAGCCCTTATAATCAAATAGATATTTTAAAAAGCGCCTAAAAACAGGCATGTCAGCGTGAGGCTGAAAATATGGCAGACAATCTTGCTGGCACAAAATATGCCTGTGTTGCTAATGTCGACGAGAATTGCGACACCTTAAAATTGTAAATTATTATGTCAACTTTAACCAAACAAGAAATGAGTGTACAGCCCTTGGCCGACCGCGTTCTGGTAGAACCGGCTGCCGCCGAAGAAAAAACTGCATTTGGTATCATCATCCCTGATACTGCCAAAGAAAAGCCCCAGCGTGGCACCATCCTGGCTGCCGGCCCCGGCAAAACAGATGAGCCTATGACCGTAAAGGTGGGTGACACCGTGTTGTACGGTAAGTACTCGGGCACCGAACTCGCCGTAGATGGCAAAGATTGCCTCATCATGCGTGAGTCCGATATCTTCGCGGTAATAAATAATTAATGTGGGATTATGGAGTTAGCGAATGTCGGAATAGCATTCATTGATTCTATCATTCAATAATTGAACTACAAACAATACCCAAAAAGCACAATTATCATGGCAAAGCAAATATTTTTTGATTCAGAAGCGCGCGCTAAAATCAAGCGGGGCGTAGATACGCTGGCCGACGCCGTAAAGGTGACGCTCGGACCACGCGGCCGTAATGTCGTAATCGACAAGAAATTCGGCTCACCTACTATCACGAAAGATGGCGTGACCGTGGCGAAAGAAATTGAACTGAAAGACGCCATGGAGAACATGGGCGCTCAATTGGTAAAGGAAGTGGCTTCCAAAACTGCCGATTCGGCTGGTGATGGTACTACTACGGCAACCGTTCTGGCGCAAGCCATCTACACCATTGGTGTGAAGAACGTGGCCGCCGGAGCCAACCCCATGGATTTGAAGCGTGGTATCGACAAAGCGGTCAGTGCCATCGTGAAAAACCTGGAAACTCAGAAGAAAAACATCTCTACTTCGAAAGAAATCGCGCAGGTGGCTACTATTTCGGCTAACCACGACGAGGAAATCGGCAACATGATCGCTGAGGCGATGGAGAAAGTAGGTAAGGAAGGCGTGATCACCGTTGAGGAAGCGCGCGGTACCGAAACCGAAGTCAAAACGGTA
The DNA here is from genome assembly GCA_038242095.1 of Cytophagales bacterium. Taxonomy (GTDB): domain Bacteria; phylum Bacteroidota; class Bacteroidia; order Cytophagales; family Spirosomataceae; genus Persicitalea. The sequence goes on along the minus strand of JBBSSJ010000048.1, from coordinate 16,930 downwards.
GAAGGTATGCAGTTCGATCGCGGATATCTGTCGCCCTATTTCGTGACCAACACCGAGAAAATGGAGGTTGAGATGGAGCGTCCGTTCATTCTTATTTCTGAGAAGAAGGTTTCTTCCATGAAAGAATTACTGCCTGTATTGGAGGCCGTTGCCCAGACGGGACGCCCTTTGATCATTCTGGCAGAAGACGTAGACGGTGAGGCTCTGGCCACACTGGTCGTCAACAAAATCCGCGGTGCCTTGAAAGTGGCCGCCGTGAAAGCGCCTGGCTTCGGCGATCGCCGCAAAGCCATGCTGGAAGACATCGCCATCCTGACGGGCGGTCAGGTCATCAGCGAAGAGCGTGGTTTCAAGTTGGAAAGCGCTACGCTTGATTACCTTGGTAGCTGCGACAAGGCCATTATCGACAAGGATAACACGACGTTGATTAATGGTGAAGGTTCCGCCGACGATATCACGAGCCGCGTGAACCAGATCAAAGCGCAAATAGAGAACACGACTTCCGATTACGACCGCGAGAAATTGCAGGAGCGTTTGGCTAAGTTGTCAGGTGGCGTAGCCATCCTGTACATCGGTGCCGCTACGGAAGTGGAGATGAAAGAAAAGAAGGACCGTGTCGATGACGCCCTGCACGCAACCCGCGCTGCCGTTGAAGAAGGCGTGGTAGCTGGTGGTGGGGTAGCCCTGATTCGTGCCGTTAGCGCGTTGGACGACCTGAAAGGCAACAACGAAGACGAGACCACGGGTATCAATATCATCCGCCTGGCGGTTGAGTCTCCCCTTCGTACGATCGTTTCCAACAGCGGCAAAGAAGCTTCCGTTGTGATTCAGAAAGTGAAGGAAGGTACTGGTGCTTATGGCTACAATGCCAAGGACGATACCTACGAGGATCTGCTGGAATCGGGTATCATTGACCCTAAGAAAGTGACCCGCCTGGCGTTGGAGAACGCTGCTTCGGTAGCTGGTATGCTGCTCACGACTGAGTGCGTGATCGCCGACGAGCCTGAGGAGGACAAAGGCGGCGGTGGCATGGGCCACGGCGGCGGCATGGGTGGCATGATGTAATCCTGCCCCGGTCTACGACCGTTTTCAGAATAGCTTGAAAGGCCCGGACTCAGTTCGGGCTTTTTTTGTCCAATTTCGTAGCACTTTACAAAACAATGGGCTAAGCATTTGCTGGGCCTGTATTTTCGGGAGGACTGAATAGCCGAAATCTGGTCGATGGGTATGAAACAAAATAACCGCTCCCAAAAAGGGGCGGCTATTTAATTTACTCAACGTTATGAAAAACTTCTGACTTAGGACACCTTTGGTACCCATAAGTCACACAATGTTAGTGATATTTTTAATATTTAATAGTCTTAAAATAGAAATAACGGAAAGACAAAAGCCAACTATCCATTCTAAGTCAGATAGTTAAAAAATAATTCTGCGTCGGAATTTTTTAAATAAGCTTCCTGCCAAAACTGTACGGTAACCTCACAAACAAACACTTCAACAAACTAGCACACCAATAAAGCAACGCTGTTACGCCATAAGGCCGTCGCGCATCACCAGGCGTCGGTCCGCCATTTCGGCGAGTTGCTCATTGTGGGTCACGATGACAAAGGTCTGGTTGAGCTCGTCGCGCAACTGGAAGAAAAGTCGGTGCAAATCCTCGGCATTTTGCGAGTCGAGGTTGCCGCTGGGTTCATCGGCGAGCACCACCGCCGGACGGTTGAGGAGCGCCCGTGCCACGGCCACGCGCTGCTGCTCACCACCCGAAAGCTGCGAGGGTAAATGGTCGGCGCGGTCGGCCAAACCAAGCAGTGCCAGCAACTCGGCGCCGCGTTGACGCACGTCGGCCTCTTTGGCCTTAGGGTTGATGAAGCCCGGCATGCACACGTTTTCAAGCGCTGAAAACTCCGCCAGCAGATTATGAAATTGAAAGACGAAGCCGATGCGCTCGTTGCGAAATTGCGCCAGCGCCTTGTCGCCCAAGGCCGAAATATCGGTATCCTGAATGCGCACTGTGCCCTGGTCGGGCCGGTCGAGCGTACCTATAATATGCAGTAAGGTACTCTTGCCCGCACCCGATGCGCCCACGATTGCCACGATTTCACCCTCGCTTATCTGCAAGTCGATGCCTTTGAGTACTTGCAGTGCCCCGTAGCGGCGCGTGATGCCCTGAACGGTGAGAAGTGCCATTATTTTAGTCGAAAGTTGAAAGTACTTAATCAGGAATTCATAAAAGGCGTTTGAAACCGCTTCTCGTTATGATTTATTCGCTAATTTGCCGTGAAACTAACAAAACCAAGCCACTTTTTGGCTTTCGACTTTTAGCTTTCGAGGTTAAATCCGGTGTTAAGAAATTAACAATCAGTTTTATAGGCGTTGTTTTGCGGCTAATAAAATTACTGGTTAAGTCAAGAAGCTTTCAACTTTTAAACCTTAAACTCAAAAAATGAATATTCACGAATACCAGGGAAAGAGTATCCTTAAAAAATACGGCGTCCGTATCCAGGAAGGCATCGTGGCCGATACGCCCGATAAGGCCGTGGAGGTAGCGCGTAACCTCAGCGAACAGACGGGCACGAAATGGTACGTCGTCAAGTCGCAGATCCATGCCGGTGGCCGTGGCAAGGGCAAGGTGGTGGGCGGTGAGCAGCGAGGTGTAGCGCTAGCTAAGTCAGTGGATGACGTTCGTACGATTTCCAAAAATCTGTTGGGCAAAACGTTGGTTACCCACCAAACCGGCCCCGAGGGTAAGCAGGTGAATAAGGTACTCATCGCCGAGGACGTGTATTATCCCGGTCCCAGCGAGCCGAAGGAATATTATCTTTCAATCCTGCTCGACCGCGCCAAAAACTGCAACGTCATAATGGCCAGCACCGAAGGTGGGGTGGACATTGAGGACGTAGCCGAGAACACGCCCGAAAAGATCACGAAAGAATGGATCGATCCAAGCGTAGGCCTGCAGGCATTTCAGGCGCGTAAAGTGGCTTTTTCCCTGGGATTGGAAGGCGATGCTTTCAAGGAAATGGTAAAATTCATTTCGGCGCTCTACCGTGCTTACTCCGAAAGCGACGCCTCCATGTTCGAGATCAATCCCGTGCTGAAAACGTCTGACAACAAAATTCTGGCGGTCGACGCCAAAGTTGACATTGACGACAACGCGCTATTCCGCCACCCCGAGCTGGCCGAAATGCGTGACGTGAGCGAAGAAGATCCGTTGGAGGTGGAAGCCGGCGCTAACAACCTCAACTACGTGAAGCTCGACGGCAACGTGGGATGCATGGTCAATGGCGCGGGTTTAGCCATGGCCACGATGGACATTATCAAGCTGTCGGGCGGTGAGCCTGCCAACTTCCTCGACGTGGGCGGCGGAGCCAACGCCAAGACGGTCGAAGCGGGCTTCCGCATCATCCTGAAGGACCCGAACGTGAAGGCGATCCTGATTAATATCTTTGGCGGTATTGTGCGTTGCGACCGCGTCGCGGCGGGCGTTGTAGAAGCTTACAAGGCCATCGGCGAGATTCCCGTTCCGATCATCGTGCGTCTGCAAGGCACCAACGCCGAAGAAGGCGCGCGTATTATCAACGAATCAGGCCTGAAAGTGTACTCGGCCATCGAGTTCAAGGAGGCCGCCCAGCGCGTGGAGGAAGTTCTGGCCGGGATGGATGCCTGATTTTTGAATTGCTTATTTGATTGTTATATAGAAAGGCGACCCGGTGGGTCGCCTTCTTTTTAATCACCCCTTCACGACCTAACTCCTGTATTGACTTGAAAAAGAACTCCGAAGCCTGGACCACCGCCCTCGGTGCGGTTGCCGCCTTTTGCACTTACACCTGCATGTTCGGTTTCCGTAAAGGCATCACCGCGGTGCAGTTTGAGGGAATCGCGTTTGCGGGTGTCGACTACAAAATCTGGCTGATTACAGCGCAGGTATTGGGCTACGCAGTCTCCAAAGGCATTGGGATAAAGGTGGTATCGGAGATGCAGCCGAACCAGCGCCCGTGGTACGTGCTGGGGCTCGTTCTGTCCGCCGAATTAGCTTTGCTGGGATTTGGATTGGTACCCGCGCCTTACAATATCGCTTTCCTTTTCCTGAACGGCTTGCCTTTGGGGATGGTGTACGGCACGGTGCTGAGTATGCTGGAAGGCCGCAAGCAAACCGAAATTCTGGTTGCCGCACTGACGGCCTCTTTCATTTTTGCGTCGGGCCTGGTCAAAACGGTGGCTCTGCTGTTGATGCAAGAAGGCGGCGTGAGCGAACTGTGGGCTCCCTTTATTACGGGCCTTATTTTCGTTTTACCGCTGCTGCTGGCAGTTTGGGGACTGAGCCGATTGCCCGCGCCCTCCGAAGAAGACAAAATCATGCGCACCGAGCGGTTGCCGATGAACCGCCAGGACCGAATGAAATTTCTCGATACCTTCCCGACCGGCCTCACCTTATTGATCATTTCTTACGTGCTGCTCTCCGCCTTTCGCGACCTGCGCGACAACTTTGCGCCCGAAATTCTGAAAGGCACCGTCAGCGGTAACCCAACGATCTTTGCCCAGACTGAAACCGCTATTGCATTGATTATTTTGGGCTTAATGGCGGGTTTACGGTGGGTGGAAAACCATTTTCGGGCTTTTACTCTGATTAATATATTGATGATCGCTGGGGCGGTGGTGGTAGGGTTGAGTACATGGTTGTACCAACTCGGTATTGTGTCGGCCAGTGCGTGGTTCATGCTGACGGGCCTGGGTATGTACATGGCCTACGTACCCTGCAACGGCCTGTACTTCGAGCGGTTGGTGGCTACCTTTCGGTACGTCAGCACGGTGGGTTTCATCGTCACACTGGCCGACTGGTACGGGTATCTGGGTAGCGTGGTGGTGTTGCTGTATAAGAATTTCGGGCAGCCTCAGTTGAGCTTTCAGGAATTTTTCATTTACGGCTGTTACGGACTGAGTGGCGCGTATATCCTGCTGACGCTGTTTTCATACGGGGCATTTAGGAGGAAATACCGGGCGGGGATTCCCGGGCTGGAGGCCATATAGCCCAATTGAGAAGGCTTCCAACCAATTCAAAACCGTTCAACTAGATCGTTAAAAAGTAGCTATACCATTTAAATATTACAAAAATCACGCAACATTGATAAGATAACCTGATGCCTACCCAGTGATTCCTACTTCAACATATACCGCCCGATCAACGGAATATGGTCGGAGTACTTCACTTCATGCAGCGTTTTGAAATCAAGGAGTTTCAATTTATCCTTATCATAAAACTGATTGTCGATTCGGATAAAGTACGGCAGGCAACGATAGGTAAAGCCAAAGCCCAGTCCGCCGTCTTCAAAAGCATTGGCGAGCTGCTTTCTTAGTCGACCGTAGGGGTAGCTGTAAGGCGTTTCGTTGAAATCGCCGCACACGATCACGGGATGGGGCGACCCGGCGATCCACTGCTCCAGTACCTTGGTTTCTTCCCCCCGCTTGCTGAATCCGCGCTGCATGAGGCGCAACGTTGTCTCCGTTTCGCGTTTCAGTCCGTCGTACTGCCGCTGAGCCGCCACGTCGGATAAGTTGAGCGCCATGGAATACAGATGGACGTTGATAATCCTGACGGTGGTCTTCCGCCAGGTTATGTCGACCTGTACCAAACCATTTTGACCGGAAAAAGCCGTATCCCGCCGCGCCACGATAGGGTATCTTGAAAAAATTGCCACACCCGTGCGGTAGGGTGAATCGCCCTGGTGCTCGTTTTTTTGAAAAGCTTCGTAGCGGTATCCGGCCTTGCGCAACAGGCCACGGAAGTCAAGTTCGGGCGTGTTATCGTATTGGTAAAATTCCTCGAAACATAGCACATCGGCACTTTGTTTGGTGAGCCATCGCCGCGTGGCTGCAATCGTGACCGTATCTTCCCCGGACCGAAACGCAAACATATTGAACTTGTAGACATTGTAATTCAGGACTTCCAGAATATTTTCAGGATCGATCGCGGTAGCAGCTTCATTTTGTGAATGGCCAACCTGTAGCGTTCGGTTCCAAAAGGGAAACGATGCTATTAAAGCAAACAGCGGCAGCAAAGCGCGGCGTGGGGCGGTAAGCCCCCAAAATAGCAGGAAGACCAGGTGAATGGTCAGTAATGCGGGTAGCGACATCATCAGGAAACCCGCCAGCCAATGCGCGCTGGGAGTCCAATAGGTGAGAGCGTATACCAGCAGCGTGACTGCGACCACTATTTTATAGAAAAACCAAAGCAAACCCGTGAACAAACGCATAAACCCTAAGAAGTTAAAGGCGCAAAAATAAGGGAACCGAACCAATAAAACGGGTAAGGAGTTTTGTTTGTGGAAATGGCAAAATAATAGTATCTTTGCGGCATAATTTCGGTTCAATAATAAGATTGAGGGGATATGTCATCCCCTTTTTTGTTGCAGTATGGCGATCAAAGAGCAAGTCGAAAATTTTCTCGAACCGTACCTGGAAGACGGCAAATATTTTGTCGTCGACCTGCGGGTGCAGGCGTCCCGATCGGGCCAGAAGGTCATGATTTTGCTGGATAGTGACGAGGGAGTCACGATCCAGGAATGCGCCGACATCAGCCGTGCCCTCGGTGAAGATCTTGAAGCAGCCGACGCGGGTGACAACCCGTATACGTTGGAAGTATCGTCGCCGGGACTGGATCAGCCTTTGAAGCTATTGCGCCATTATCAGAAAAACGTCGGGCGTACTGTGAAAGTAGTGCTGACGACGGGCGAAACGCTGACGGGTACCCTGCTGGAAGCCAAGGAAGACAGCATCGTGCTGCAACTGCCGACCCCGAAAAAGAAAAGTAAAGTTCCGGTGGACGAGGCGTCCCTGAAGCCCGAAGTGTCGCTCGAGGCCATTGCAAAAGCCGTCGTTCAGGTTTCTTTCAAGTGATCAATATCTATATTGGTATCAAAGTGGACTTGTCCATTTGAAAGCGCAAAAGCATACGTTCGTCCGACATCAGTTTTTAATTATTAACTATACAGTATCCCAGGTCCATTAAAATTATGGATAGCAACATTTTAATAGAATCATTCGCTGATTTTGCGAGCTCGAAAAGCATCGACCGCCCCACGATGATTAGCATCCTGGAAGAGGTTTTTCGCACCATGATTCGCAAGAAGTACGGTACCGACGATAACTTCGACGTCATCATCAATCCTGAAAACGGGGATTTGGAGATGTGGCGGACGCGCGAGATCGTCGACGACGATTCGGAGGACATCTGGGATTACGATAAAATTCCGCTGAGCGAAGCCAAGAAAATCGAGGAGGACTTCGAAGTGGGTGAAGAAGTGGCCGACGAGATCAAACTGGTCGATTTCGGTCGCCGTCTGGTCCAAACCGCCCGGCAAACTTTGATCCAGAAGGTCAAGGATTTGGAAAAAGAGTTGCTTTACGAAAAATACAAGGACCAGGTAGGCGAGCTCATCACGGGCGAAGTGTACCAAACCCTGCGCCACGAGCTTATCATTCTCGACAACGAGGGCAACGAACTGTCGATGCCCCGGCAAGAGCAGATTCCAAACGATCGTTTCCGCAAGGGGGAGAGCGTTAAAGCGGTGATCCATAAGGTCGAGATGAATAACGGTACGCCGCGCATCACGCTGTCAAGAACGTCGGCGATGTTCCTCGAAAGACTTTTCGAGGTAGAAATTCCCGAGATTTACGACGGCATCATCTCGGTGCGCCGCATTGTGCGGGAGCCCGGCGATCGGGCCAAAGTAGCTGTTGAGTCTTACGACGACCGCATTGACCCGGTGGGCGCTTGCGTGGGCATGAAGGGCTCCCGGATACACTCGATTGTGCGGGAACTGGGCAACGAAAACATCGACGTCATTAACTATACCGAAAATCTCGAACTGCTCATTAGCCGTTCGCTGAGTCCGGCCAAGATTAGTTCGGTGCAGATCGACCACGACGCCAAGCGCGTTTCAGTATTTCTCAAGCCCGATCAGGTTTCGCTGGCCATCGGCCGCGGTGGGCAGAACATTAAGCTGGCCGGAAAACTGGTGGGCATGGAAATCGATGTGTTCCGCGATGCCGAAGAGCAGACCGAGGAAGATGTGGACCTTTCGGAATTCGACGATGAAATCGAAAACTGGATTATTAAGGAATTCCGTCGCATCGGCCTTGATACTGCCAAAAGCGTGCTGGCGCTAAGCATGGAAGAGCTGGTGCGCCGCACCGACCTGGAAGAAAGCACCATTGAGGAAGTGATCGGAGTGTTGCGTCAGGAATTTGATTGAATGGATGGCGGTCGGCCGGAGTTATGACCTTATCGGGAGCGATTGTATCGCCTCGGCAACCGACTGAATTAGTGAGAATACAACTTAAAAGTACCCAATACCCAAGATTTTTTTTGTTAATTGCTCAATATGGCAGAAGATAAAATGATGCGCCTTAGCCAAGTGGCCAGAATCCTGAACGTAGGTATTTCTACGATCGTGGACAGTCTTTCTGGGCACGGCTTCGAGGTGGAATCCAGTCCTAATACCAAAATCAACGCGGCACAGATCGACTTTCTGGCCAAGAATTATGGTTCGGATGGATTACGGGACTCGGGCAGGCCGCCCAAACCTGCGGCTGCGCCCGGGCCTGAACAAAAGCAACCTGCTGCCGCTAACGAGGAGGTTCTTTATTTTAGGACCCCTGACCCCAAATCCGCCGAGCCGGTGGTCGAAAAACCTGCCGCCAAACCCGAAGCTACCGAACCCGCCGTTTCTGAGGCGAGGTTGCCGGGTATTAAGGTGGTGGGGAAGATCGATCTTGATAGCCTTAAAAAGCCTGTAGCTAAGGCTGCGCCAGTGGTTCCCAAGACCGCTGAAGTACCCGTGCCACCAACACCCGCAGTTCCGCCGCCGGCCCCCAAGCCGGAACCTGCTCCCGCGGTGATAGCCGAAAAAGCGCCTGAGTCCCAGCCTGAAAAAATGGTGACACCCGCGCCCGTGCCGGTTGCGCCAAAAGCAGTGGAAAAAGTGGAGAAGCCAACGGTGACTGAACCTGTTGAAGCCAAGGCACCCGAACCTGCACAATTGGTGGCTGAGCCAGAGGCAGAAAAGTTGGCTCCTGCTGTTCAGCCGGAGGTGCCGCCTGCTGCGGCCGAAGCTACCAATGAGGGCGATTCTCCATCGATCATTGAGGCCAAAGGACAGCAGTTACGCGGCCTTAAAGTGGTTGGCAAGATAGAACTGCCCTCCGAGCGAGGACGCAAAAAAGACCCCGTCGCTTCAAGCGATGCATCAGGCGACAAAAAGCGCCGCCGCAAGCGGAAGCGCCTTCGCGAAGGTACCGCCGACGGCAAGACTGCCGCCGCTACCGGAACACCGGTGGCACGGGCCAAAGACACGCCCTCTACAACTTCGACTCCTTCCACCACCAGCCGTAGTAGCACTGGTACTGGTAGTAGTGCTGGCACCAGCCGTAGTACCAGCCGCCGGGGTGGTCGTCGTGAGGAGGTCTCCGATAAGGAAGTGGCCGACAACATCAAAGCCACGATGGCCCGCATGGGCGGTGGCACCACCACCACCCGAGGAGGCAGGGGGGGCAGCAAACGTCGCCGCGATCGGAACGACCAGAACGATGGTAGCTTCGATCAGGAGGAAACCAAGATCCTGCGCGTGACAGAGTACATCTCGGCCAACGAGCTTGCTTCATTAATGGATGTAAGCGTGCAAGAGGTTATTTCGGTGTGCTTGAGTATGGGCATGTTCGTGTCCATCAATCAGCGTATCGATGCCGAAGCGATCACCTTCATTGCCGATGAATTTGGCTTCGAGGTGGAATTCATATCCGCCGAAGAAGAGATACAGAACGAGGTGGCCGAAGAAGTTGATGCACCCGAGGACCTGGTGGACCGTGCGCCCATCGTCACGATTATGGGACACGTCGACCACGGTAAAACTTCACTGCTCGATTATATCCGCGAAGCTAACGTCGTCAGTGGCGAGGCTGGTGGTATCACCCAGCACATTGGGGCATACAGCGTTAAAACCAAAACTGGCAAGCAGGTTACCTTCCTGGATACACCCGGTCACGAGGCGTTCACCGCCATGCGGGCCCGGGGGGCTAAGGTGACCGACGTGGTCATCGTAGTGATCGCGGCGGACGATAGCGTGATGCCCCAAACGCGTGAGGCCATCAACCACGCGCAAGTTGCGGGGGTGCCAATCGTGTTTGCGTTCAGCAAAGTGGATAAGGCCGGTGCCAACACCGAGAAAATTCGCGAGGAGCTTTCGGCCATGAACTACCTGGTCGAGGATTGGGGCGGTAAGTACCAGTCGCAGGAAATATCTTCAAAATCGGGCCTGGGCATCGACGATCTGCTCGAAAAAGTACTGCTCGAGGCCGAACTGCTGGAATTGAAGGCTAACCCCGACCGGAAAGCCATCGGTACCGTAGTGGAGGCATCGCTCGACAAAGGGCGTGGCTACGTGACCACGATTCTGGTGCAGGGCGGTACGCTGAAAGTGGGCGACGTCATTCTGGCGGGTGCTCACCACGGTCGCGTGAAAGCAATGACCGACTACACGGGCAAGAAAGTTAAGCTCGCGGGTCCTTCCAAGCCCGTGCAGGTGCTTGGCCTTAACGGCGCGCCACAATCGGGTGATAAGTTCAACGTGATGGATCAGGAGCGGGACGCCCGCGAACTGGCCAATAAGCGGGAACAAATTCTGCGCGAGCAGACAATCCGCTCCCGCAAGCACATCACGCTCGAGGAAATTGGCCGCCGGAAGGCCATCGGCTCTTTCAAAGAGCTCAACCTGATCGTGAAAGGCGATGTGGACGGTTCGGTGGAAGCGCTCTCGGATTCGCTGCTGCAACTCTCGACCGACGAAATCCAGATCAACACGATTCACAAAGCCGTGGGTCAGATTTCGGAGTCGGACGTCAACTTGGCTATTGCCTCCGATGCGATCATCGTCGGATTCCAGGTGCGGCCTTCGCCGAGCGCCAAGCGTATGGCTGAGCAGGAGCAGATCGAAATCCGCCACTACTCGGTAATCTACCAGGCCATCGACGAAATCAAGGACGCCATGACGGGCATGTTGGCCCCGACTGTAGAGGAAATCGTAACCGGAAACATCCAGATTCGCGAGATATTCAAGATTAGCCGCGTCGGTACTATTGCCGGCTGCTACGTAACGGATGGTTTCGTCAAGCGAAACAACAAAATCAGGATCATCCGCGACGGTATCGTGATTCATACCGGCGAGATCGACTCCCTGAAGCGTTTCAAAGACGATGTCAGCGAAGTGCGTCAGGGTTACGAGTGTGGCCTGAACATCAAGAACTTCAACGACATCGAACCCGGCGACATCATCGAAAGTTTCGAGTTACGCGAAGTGAAGCGGACCCTCTGATGAGCGAATAGACGACAGGGCATTGTTGCGCTGCGCATATTTTTATTTTTATGAGGAGAGCAGGCTACATGGTCTGCTCTCTTTTTTTGTGGCCAGCAAGTAAACCAATTCATCGGCTCGGGATGCAAAAAACGTTTTTTCCAAACCTTTAGCCGAAGGCATAGTTTTTTAACCAACTATTCACCCAAAGCAAAACCGTACGATTATGGAAAATAGAAACCAAGGCGTAAAAAAGGAACAGGACGAAACACTGGCGCACGTCGAGAACGAAAAGAAGAATAAGGAGCCGAAAACCTATGATCCTGACAAGTATCTGCCCACTTCGCAGGGGACGGAACGATACGAGCCTGAGGTACCGCTGGAAGATAAGGATCCCAATGAAGGGTACAGCACTAATCCCGCGCAGGGCAAAGAGTCGGCGTCGTTGCATTTGGCCGATGAAGACATGGATGTTCGGCAGGAAGATCCCATAAAAGAAGCCGAAAATTTAAAAGAAAGCTATCAGAAGAGCCAGGAAAACTCTAAATAGGGACTCTGCGTCTCTTGTAAAGAAACCTGCTAAATCGATATTTCAGCTAACGTAAACTAAAAAGATCATGATAAACGAAAATAACGAAAAACTGCAACCCGAAAATAAGACGCGGGAGGAAATTATGCGGGAAGAAGAAGAGAAGAGTCAGCGCATCGACGAGGAACGCGTGGTACAAACCCACTCGAATCTGGGATTAGTGGACGCCCGGCCCGGCGAAAGCACTTTTGAGACCGGCACCAAAAATCACAGCAATACGCTCGACCACGCTTTCAGCGAAGTACCCGAGTCGGTGATGGACGAGGTGGCGCTGGAAGACGATCTGTCGGACACCGTGGTGATTACCAAAGAAGACGGTTTGAAGAAAGTACCCAATGATCCCGAAGCTTGAACTTAAAAAAATAAGTATTAAAATCCTGCGGAAGAGTTGTTTGCTCAACTCATTCGTAGGATCTTAATATGTAAAAGGCGGTCCGCTGCGGGCTGAGGTTGTGATCCTCGTCGTTCAGGATATTGAGCAGCGTGGGCACATTGAGCAGTTGTAATTTATCGGCTAGGACCTTGCCCTGTATCGGTGAAACCAGGGAATCACGCAGCCCGTAAATAAGGTACGTCTTAGGCGAGCGGGCCGATGCCACGTAAAGCGGGCTATCCTCCTTGAAAACATTTTCTGCTTGTCCATACTTTTTCCCAGTCAATTTCTCTACCCGGGTCCATAGGCTGCGATCAAGCATTTCTTTGATGGCCAGGTCGGTGGGGGCGGAGCCAGCCACCACGGCCCCAATACCGGCGTCACCCGAGGTGTAGGCGTACATCAGCGCGATATGGGCACCGGCGCTGATGCCAAAAATGCGGAAGTTGTCCTTACGAATATTATACTTCTCAGCGTTTTGGCGCAAAAATGCAAAAGCTTCCGCCAAATCAGCCAGCTGCGTTTGGAGCAAATTGCCCTTGGTCGAATCCAGCTTTAAATGGTAATCCATATTGATTATCGCCAGGTTCCTGCGTTGCCCGATCAAAATATCGACGGTGGGTTTCAAAAATCTTTTCTCGCCCGTTGTCCACCCGCCCCCGTGCAGTAGGATGATTACCTCAGCTGGATTGCCCTCCAAAGTCTGAGGGGTGTGGATGTCCATCTTGATATTGCTGTTTTTTCCATAAGCTACCTCCAGCGCGTAATTGTAACCCTTGGAAATATCGTTCAAATGGTCCGATTTTTCGGCCTCCACCCCGATCAGATTACAGCTTGAGCAGGAGAGCACAACTAAAAATATAATGGAGAAACGCTTGCAATTTGAAAAGATAGAGAGCACGTCGATCATTTGGTATGGTAGGATTATTGCGCTGAAATCAGCCATTCGGGAATTCGCAAATTTACTGAAGGCATTTCAAACATCCCCTTTTTTTAATTCTTTTACTGCCCGATCGACAGCTCTGGCTGTGAGCGCCATGAACGTGATGGAGGGATTCTGATTGCCGACCGAGGTCATGCAGGCCCCGTCCGTGACGAATACATGGGTGGCCGCGTGCAGTTGGTTCCATTCGTTTAGGAGCGAAGTCTTGGGGTCACGGCCCATCCTGACGCCCCCCATCTCGTGAACATCCAGACCCGGGGCTTGTTCGGTATCGTAAGCGTTGATGTTGCGGCAGCCCGCCGTTTCCAGCATCTCGGTTCCTTGCGCCAGAAAATCATCCCGCATCTTGTAATCGTTGTCGTCGTGCTCGACGGAAGTTACCAGCAGCGGCACCCCCCAGTCATCTTTTTGGTCGGTACTCAGGCGCACATGGTTCGATGCTTTGGGAATCGTTTCGCCTTGCATCTGCATGAACACATGCCAGCCACCGGGATCGCTCAGGTCCTCCTTGAACTCCGCTCCGAAGCCTGGCTTGCCTAGGCCCCGCTCCCAGCCGCTGCGCGCCGCGCTGAACGCCACCATGTAGCCGCGCTGGAAGCCTAGATGCTGCGATTCCTTCAGGTTTCGGAAAGAAGGCATGAAGACCGACGTAGGCCGACGGCCGTAGTAGTAGCTATCCTCCGGTCCGTCGATTGAAGCCACAATATTACCACGATAGTTGTGGAAAGCGACATGTTTGCCCAGCAGTCCGTTGTCGTTGCCCAACCCATCCGGGAAACGACTGGACTTGGAATTGAGCAAAATAAGATTGGTATTCAGCGCCGCCGCGTTGACAAAAATGACCTTAGCAAAGTACTCGGATTCTTCCTTGGTTTCGCTATCGACGACTTTAACACCCGTGGCGCGGCCCATTGCTTCATCGTAAATAATGGAAGAAACGACCGAATCGGGCCGGATGGTCAGGTTGCCGGTTTTTTCGGCCCAGGGAAGCGTGGCGGAATTACTGCTGAAATAGCCGCCGTAAGGACAGCCTCGGTAGCACAGGTGTCGGGCCTGGCATTGCCCGCGTCCCTGCGCCAAATGCACGGCCTGCGGCTTGGTCAGGTGGGCGCAACGACCAATGATGACGTGCCGGTCGGCGTAGCGGTCCATGATCTTCTTCTGCATGTCTTTTTCCACGCAGTTGAGTTCCCATGCTGGCAGAAACTCCCCGTCGGGCAGGCTGTCGATGCCGTCGTGGTTCCCGCTGATCCCCACAAACTTCTCGACGTGGCTGTACCAGAGCGCAAGGTCCTTATACCGGATAGGCCAGTCGACGGCAAAGCCATCGCGGGCCGGTCCCTCGAACTCGTAATCGGACCAACGCTGGGTTTGCCGCGCCCAGATCAACGACTTCCCACCAACCTGATAACCCCTGATCCAGTCGAAGGGCTTTTCCTGTACATAAGGGTGCACGTCATCCTTTACGAAAAAGTTTTCGGTTGCTTCATCGAAAGCGTAGCAGCGGTTTACGATCGGGTTCTTTTCTTTTTGGGCCAGCGGGTCGCGCAGATGATGGGGGAAATCCCAGGGGTTAAGCATGGCCGTGGGATAGTCGATTGCGTGCTTCACCATTCGGCCGCGTTCCAGCACTAACGTTTTCAAGCCCTTTTCGCAAAACTCCTTGGCCGCCCAGCCGCCGCTGATGCCAGAACCGATCACAATGGCGTCGTAGGTATTCTGCTGCTTGGCTTTTAGATTCAGATTCATAGCGTTAGATTCTGATAAACAGTTTTTTCCGATACATCCAAAGCAAAATAGACCAATGCACGGCGAGAATAACGAAACCGCTGACCAGGGTCTTGTAAGGGTCGCCCAATATTAAATCATAATGTTGGCTGATGTTGGTGCGGAACGAATCGTCGACGAAGCCGACTACCGTGTGCGCCAAAACATACGCCGCAATGGAATTCATACCGACCACAATCAACGGAAAAAAGGCGCGTTGCTGATTTTTGACATCCACTATATAGTAAAAAGCGGCCAACAAAGCAAAGCACCAGCCCCCGCTAAAAAGCGTCCAGGCGGGCGTCCAGATGCGCTTTACGATGGGGTTAATGCCCGTGATATGCAGCAACAACGCCAGAGCGAACAGGCCCGCTGCCGCGATCGCGTACCTGCGCAAGAGCCAGCGCGTTGAAACGGTATTCCTCAGCCAGCGCCCTGCCTGCAAGCCCAAGATCATGGTACCTAGGGTAGGAATGAAACTTAGCGTAGCGTAGCCACCGCCGTTGAACAAAAACGGTTTTTCCCTCGGAAAAAGATTTAGAGACCAACGGTCGAACGCCCAGGCGGCATTGGTGTTGATATTCCAATGCGCCGCGAAGCCATCGAGACGGTGCTCCCAATCGGCGGCAACGCCCGCCTGCGACCAATCGAAGTCAGGTCCCGGCAACGGATAGAAAGCAAACAACGCCCAATACCCGACGAGGACAGCGCCCAGCGTGATCCAGCTGGTCCGCTCCGATCGAAAACCCAGTGCGTACAGGAAGGGGTAGCCCAAGCCGATCTGCGTCAGGGTGTCCTCGAACGTAAAATTCGTCTGCGAGCGACCCATCGAGCGCAGGAAAATACCCAGCAGAATCAGAACCAAAGCCCGTCGCAAGGTGCGGAGCCAAAGCGAAGATGGGCTTTGGCCCTGGGCCGACCGACTCGCGATGGAGTAGGGCAGGGCTACCCCCACCAAAAAGGTGAACGAAGGCTGAATTAAATCGTGCAGCGAGCATCCCACCCAAGGAACGTGGCTTTGGTGAAAACCCAGGAAGGCCCAAAAGGCACTCTCGGGCAAAGCTTCGGCGACCCGACTGAGTTCCAAAACCTCGGCCATCATCAGTACCATGACCAATCCCCGGTACGCATCGACCGACGAGACTCTTTTCGGAATAGGGTTATTGAGGACAGCCAATTGTTTAATTGAAAATGGATAGTTGAAAATTGAAAATGCCTTGATTTCTAATTCCAGGCTAATCCCATAATACTAAACCGCGAAAAGCTGGTTGATGTCCTGGAAAGATTTAAATTCCAGGGCGTTACCGCAGGGATCAAGAAAAAACATAGTGGCTTGCTCACCGGGCTGGCCTTTGAAGCGAATGTAGGGCTCGATGACAAATTGGACGTTGTGGCTTTTCAGGCGGTCTACCAATTCGTGCCAGACATCCCATTCGAGTACCACGCCGTAGTGCGGTACGGGTACGTCGTGTCCATCCACCGGGTTGGTGTGCAGTGCGTTATCCCCAGCGGGTTTAGGTTTGTAATGAATCACGAATTGGTGGCCAAACAGGTCGAAGTCGGTCCAGTGCGTATCGCTCCGGCCTTCACCGCAACCCAGGACCTCACGGTAAAACTTACGGGCAGCCTCTAGGTCATGGACGGGAACGGCAACGTGGAAAGGAGTTAATTTTGGCATAGTTGGTTGAATGAAGTAATGAAATCGTTTAGTTTTTCAATAGTTTCTACGTTTGTTGAATGGTCTTCTGAGTCAAAAATTCCTTTTACACCTTGAATAGACTTGTTGCGACACTATAAATCAGTTTTTTACGTAAAAGTTCCAAAGGCCAGCGCATACTTCTAAGGTGTCATCGTACTTTGCAAAGTCACGTATTCTGAGCCGATCAGACATGATCCGGTATCGTTTCAATCCT
>JBBSSJ010000047.1:0-19954 GCA_038242095.1 Cytophagales bacterium | reverse complement strand
GGTTCCGGTGCCTTCGTTTCCCGTCCATTCGGTGGTGACCTTGTACTGTTGTTCTTTCATAGATACTTGGTATTGGTGAGAGACTGCCGCGAATCGTTTGCTCTCCTATTAAATATACTTTTCATTCACCCCTTTCCCATCGAGAATGGCCGGGATGTATTTTTCAATTCTGGCCTCCCTTGTTTTAACTTGCCTGGGGGCGGAAAAGTAAAGCAGGTAGCCCCGTTGTCGGCCGGGAGTCAGGTTGTAAAATGCGCTTTTCAATTCGGGCATGTCCTCCAATGTAATCTTAAATTCCTCAGGCATTTCAAACTCCGCCACCTGCTTCATCTCTACCGTCAGACCGGCCTTTTCTACGTTTATAGCTTCCTCGACGTAAGCTTTTACCACAGATTTCATCTCCACTATCTCCGCAAGATTCTTGAATCTGATCTGTCGCGCTGATTGCACATTCTTGGTTTGTTGCACAAGAATCTCGTGCTCATCCTTTAACAATACACCTTTCATGAATAGCAAAGCGCAATAGTTTTTGAATCCGTGGATCAACACCACGTTAGTATCCTGAAACGTGTAGCAGGGGCAACCCCATTTCAATTCTTCCGATAACCCGCTGGCAACAATTAGCTCCCGCAAGGCTTCGTATGCTTCCTGCCACTTCGCGGGTTTCGCAAAAAACCAGTCGACTTCGGGGTTTGTGCTGCTCATCTCTTATTCGTTAAAATTGTTTTTAATTCAAAACCGGTAATTGCTTGTAAAGTAGGGCGAATTCGTTGAACGTAAGAAAGGTACCCATTTTTTAATTACTTTGGCAGTAGCGTGCTCGACAATGCTAACGAGCATGGAATACGAAAATCGGAATCTTTAAAAATGGATGATTACGTTACGACTTTCGACTACATCATCATCGGGGCCGGATCGGCTGGCTGCGTGCTGGCTAACCGACTTTCGGCCGATCGGGGCACGTCGGTTCTGCTGCTGGAAGCGGGTGGGCCGGATAAAAAAATGGAAATCCACATCCCGGCGGCGTACCCCAAACTCAACCGCACCGAGGTAGACTGGGGATTTTCGACCGAGCCTCAGGCGCACGTTCTGAACCGCCAAATATACCTGCCGCGCGGCAAAACGCTGGGCGGCAGCAGCTCCACCAACGCGATGGCCTACGTACGCGGTAACCGGGCCGACTACGACGAATGGGCCGCGCTGGGCAACGCGGGCTGGAGCTACGACGAAGTGCTACCGTATTTCATTCGTTCCGAGCACAACGAACAGATTGAAAACAGCTTTCACGGACAGGCGGGTGAACTTAACGTCACCTTCGCCCAGCGCCACCGCACGCCGGCCGCCGATGCTTTCGTAGCCGCTTGTCGCGAATCGGGGATACCGGCTAACGACGACTACAACGGCGTGGAACAGGCGGGAGCGGGCCGGTTTCAGTTCACGACCAAAAACCAGCGGCGGCACAGTGCCGCCGTAGCGTTTCTAAAACCTGTCATGAACCGCCCCAATCTGAAAGTCATCACCTACGCTCACTCGCAGCAAATTTTAATCGAAAAAGACCGGGCGACGGGTGTGGTTTTCGCGAAGAATAACTCCATTCAAACGGCCAAGGCGACGAAAGAAGTCATCCTCTCGGCGGGATCATTTAACTCGCCACAATTGCTCATGCTCTCGGGCATCGGGGCGGCCGAGGAGCTAAGAAGGCACGGCATCGAGGTTAAAAAGGATTTGCCGGGCGTGGGTCAAAATTTGCAGGATCATTTATTTCTGCCCGTCAGTGCACTGTCCCGTGTGCCGCTGGCCAACCGCGAACTGAGCCTTCCCCGGCAGGCGCTCGGGCTACTGCGCTACACGCTGTTCAAGCAAGGGCCGTTTACGGTGGGGCCTTTGGAGGCAGTGGCCTTTTTAAAACTGACCAATTCGGCCGATCCGGTCGATTTTCAATTTCACTTTTC
This sequence comes from Cytophagales bacterium, assembly GCA_038242095.1. Taxonomy (GTDB): domain Bacteria; phylum Bacteroidota; class Bacteroidia; order Cytophagales; family Spirosomataceae; genus Persicitalea. The sequence goes on along the minus strand of JBBSSJ010000047.1, from coordinate 18,002 downwards.
GCCCACGCACCTGGGCAACGAAGCGTCGGGCGATATGTACGACCTGACTACCTATCCTTTCACGAACGGGTACACGATACTGCCCACGTTGCTCAAACCCAAAAGTGTCGGCTACGTAGCGCTCAATTCGGCCGACCCTAACCAAGCCCCGCTCATTCAGCCTCGCTTTCTGGCCGAAGAAGAAGATTTGACTACACTGTTACGAGGTACCCAAAAGGCGCTCGAGATTATGCAGGCCCCCGCCTTTGACCGCTTTCGCGACCGCATCAGTACGCCCGCCGATTATGGTTTGGAAGAATCGCTCGTTTTGCACATCAAAGAGAAGCTGGAAACGGTCTACCACCCGGTGGGCACCTGCAAAATGGGCCACGACGAAGCTGCCGTCGTGGATGACCAACTCTGCGTTCGGGGCATCGACGGCCTGCGCGTGGTGGATGCGTCAATCATGCCGCGCATCATTGCGGGCAACACCAATGCTACCGCCATCATGATTGGGGAAAAGGGCGCGGATTTGATTTTGGGGAAATAATTAACTGTCAGGTCAAAACCGCCGCATCTTTATAGTACTTATTACGGTACTCGACTGGTGTAAGACCGGTGATTTTCTTAAAAACTTCTCGAAAAGCCTTGGTGTCCGTATAGCCTACATCGAACATCACCTCGCTGATGTTCTTCCGACTGCGCTCGAAGCTGCGCTTGGCCGCCTCCACCTTCACGCGCTGCATGTAGTCCACCACCGAATGGTGCGTGGCATTGCGGAATCGCCGCTCGAAGCTGCGGCGACCCACGGCAACCAGATCAGCCAAGTCGGCCACGGCTGTTTTTTCGCTGTAATTCTGCTCAATATATTCCTGCGCTTTTAGTACCTCAGTATCGTCGTGGTTTTTTTGGCCCTTGAATAGCATGAAAGCACTTTGGCTGTCCCGATCGATGTCGATGGCGAAGTACTTGGAGGCCAGAATAGCTGTGTCGCGGTCGGTGTATTTTTCTACAAGATACAGCAGCAGATTCCAGTAGGAATTGGCCCCGCCGCTGGAATACAGCCGGTGCTCTTCGGTGATAATGCTGCCGTCCACTAACTCGACGGCGGGGAACATTTCGCGGAATTCGTCGGCAAAAGCCCAGTGCGTGGAGCAGCGCTTGCCGTCAAGTAAGCCGGTGGATGCCAGCAAAAATGCCCCCACACAGAGTGACGCTACTTCTGCACCCTCGGCGTACTGCTGCACGATCCAGGGAATTGCAGCTTCGTTTTGGGCAAGGGCCATTGACATATCTCCGAATAAAGCCGGAATGATGATCAGGTCGGTCTTTTTTACTTCATCGAGCAACTTGTCGGTACGCACCAAGAAGAGTCCTTTTTGGTATTGCACTTCTCTGGTTAGGCCCACCAACTGCACTTGAAAGAAGGCTGGCTTGCCGCTGACCTGTAGAAATTGGTTCACCGCAGTGAACAAATAGCGCGGGTCGGCCACGGCTTCCAGCACGGCGGACTCGGGGACGAGGATGGAGACGGTTTTCATTTTAGTAATGACCGGGCTGGCGAACCAGTGATGAATGATGCTTAGCCTTGGCTGGACACTCTGCAACCGATGTAAAAGTATGAAGACATTTTGTCGCGATCAACCCGGTAAAGTGTCGTTTTTACACCACTTCCGAATTTTTTTTATCCTTGACCTTTGCAGAGTAAACTTTAACTAAGAACTAATATGTATCACATTGAAGAAGACATTGAGACATTCTATGTACGGGCTTCCTCGTTCCCGCATGGCGTCATGGAGGCCCATCGGACGCTGCACAGCCTATTGCCTTTCGTAGAAGGACGGAAATTTTACGGCATTTCCCACCCATCGGGTCATGACGTAATTATTTATAAAGCCGCCGTGGAAGAAGCTTACGCAGGCGAAGCCGAAAAGTACCACTGCGAAACCTTTATCATTAAAAAAGGCGACTACTTGAACGAAACCCTGAAAGATTGGCGGAAGGACGAAAAACAAATAGGCCAAGTATTCCGGCAATTGCTGGCCGACGCTCGGATCGACCCCGAAGGCTACTGCCTGGAAGTGTACGTCAGCGATGACGAAATGCGGTGTATGGTGCCGCTGAAAACGCACACAGAATCCGGCAGGGCTACCGACAATTAAAAAGCATCTTTCCAAACTCAAAACCATCTCAACCCATGGCCAAAATCACCTCGTACCTGACCTTTAATGGCAATTGCCGCGAAGCCATGACATTCTATCAGGAATGCCTGGGCGGTGAACTCAACCTGATGACCGTCGGCGAATCCCCGATGGCCGACCATATGCCGAAGGACATGAAAGACAGCATTTTGCACGCCAACTTACGCAAAGGCGACCTGGCCCTGCTGGGTTCTGATATGGTGAGCGAGGAAGGTTTGAATCGGGGCAACGGCCTGTCGATCATGCTGGACTGCGAAAGCGAAGCTGATATGCGTCATTATTACGATAAGCTGGCCGAAGGCGGGCAGCACGAATATCCGATCGAGAGCACTTTTTGGGCTGGGCTCTTTGGTAGCTTGAACGACCAGTATGGCAATCATTGGTTGCTAAACTATAATAAAGAAGCGCAATAAAAATTTCAGTATTCAATCAAATACCCTACCATCATGAAAAACGACCCAATCAAAACCAACCAGAAAATCACCGCCTTCCTGACCTTTGACGATCAGGCCGAGGAAGCGATGAACCTCTACGTATCGGTGTTTAAAAACGCCAAAATCGGGAGTGTCCGGCGTTTTGGCCGTGAAAATCCCGAATCGCGCGGTAAACTGATGACCGGAACCTTTTCAATCGGAGGTCAGAACTTCATCGTGCTAAACGGCAGCCCTCATTTTACTTTCGCACAGGGCATATCGCTCTTTGTCAACTGCGAAACGCAGGCCGAAGTGGATGACCTGTGGGAGAAACTCTCCGAAGGCGGTGAGAAGAAAGAGTGCGGCTGGCTCAAAGACAAGTTCGGCGTCTCATGGCAAATCGTTCCCTCGGCACTGGGCAAACTGCTTGGCGACCCCGACCCCGAAAAGTCCAAACGGGTAATGGAGGCAATGCTGAAAATGAAGAAAATTGAAGTGAGTAAATTGCAGGAAGCGTACGATTTATAGCAAGCATTTTCCTGCGTCTATTACCACAAAATTTCCCCCCTTACTCCCCAAATTCTACCATGGATAAACCCCAAAATATCGATGAGTACATCACTGAATTCTCGGAAGACACACAGAAGATTTTAGGAGAAATCAGCAAGACAATCAAAAAAGCCGCGCCGGACGCTCAGGAAGAAATCGCTTACGGAATGCCGACATTCACGCTGAATGGTAAGAACCTCGCTCACTTCGCGGCTTTCAAAAACCATATCGGCTTCTATCCCACTCCGGTGGGAATTGAATCATTTAAGGAAGAACTTTCGGCCTACAAACAAGGAAAAGGCTCCGTGCAATTTCCGCTGGACGAACCCATGCCGCTGGATTTGATCGGCCGAATCGTGAAGTTCAGAACAGGTGAAATTCTGGAAAAAATCAAAACGAGAAAGAAATCATGAGAAAACTAAAATTACAAGTTCAAATGTCCGTAGACGGCTACGTGGCCGGGCCAAATGGCGAAATGGATTGGATGGTCTTGGGAGAATGGGATGGTGGACTCGAAGCATACGTCTTTGCCTTTACCGATAGCGCGGACACCATTTTGCTGGGTAGAAAGATGACGGAAGGTTTCGTAAACTACTGGACGGATATCGTAGACAATCAACCCGAAAGCCCTGAGTTTACCTTTGCCAAAAAAATGGTGGACAAGCCCAAAGTGGTTTTTACGAAGACCCTTGAAGAATCGCCCTGGGCCAATACAATTCTGGCCAAAGGCGATCTTGCCGACGAAATTGATCGGCTCAAAACCAGGAAGGCAAAGATATTATCGTGTACGGCGGAGCCGATTTCGTTTCGTCGCTCATCGAAGCTGGACTGATCGACGAGTACCATTTGTTCGTCAATCCCGTCGCCATAGGTAGGGGCATGACCATCTTTGGTGATTTAAAAGAAAGGCGGAACCTGACTTTGGTGAAATCCCAGGCATTTGACAGTGGGGAAGTGGTACTTTGCTATACACCAAAGTAGGTGCTAAGGCTGAATCCCTACTTCGCCCGTCCGTATTTCTTCATCAAGTCGAGTACCTTGTCGCGGGGCAATTCCTGAACTTTGTGGCCCTGGTCCCCTTCGGTGGTTTTGGCCGCAAAAAGCGAATTGACGATGGCTTCCTCGGTAGCCTCGATCACCGCCAGAAACAGCGGTGACATAAAATCGTTGTGCAGCAGCGTCACCGCTGCCGTGGGTTGCGCGGCTTCGTAGGGAACGCGGTAGGCCGTTGAGAAAGCGACGACGTAATCGCCGCTACCGTTGGACGCGATGCCGCCCGTGCGGGCCATGCCCATAATGGCGCGCTTGGCGAGGCGCTTCAGATTACGGGCGTCGAGCGGCGCGTCGGTCGCCACGATCATCATGCACGAGCCATCTGATGACTTTTCTAACGTTTCTTTAAAGGAATATTGCCCCAGTTCTTCGCCAATGGGCACGCCGTCGATTTGCAACACCCCGCCAAAATTGGTCTGTACGAGGACGCCCACCGTGTAGCCGCCGAGTTTTTCGGGTAGCTTCCGCGACGAAGTACCGATGCCGCCCTTCCAGCCGAAGGCGACCGTCCCCGTTCCGGCCCCGACGTTGCCCTCGGCCACCACTCCGCTCTGCGCTTTTTGAATCGCTTCCAGCACGTGCGCCTTCGTGACGTGGCGGCCCCGGATGTCATTAAGGTAGCCGTCGTTGGTTTCGCCCACCAGGGGGTTGACCGAGCGCACATTTTCATTGCCCGACTGGCCAAGTGTGTAGTCGAGCAGCGCGTCGGCGGCGGTCGGTACACTCAGTGTGCTGGTCAGGATAATCGGGGTTTCGAGCGTACCTAATTCTTCCACCTGCGTGGAGCCCGCCAATTTCCCGAAGCCATTGCCGACATAGATGGCCGCCGGTACTTTCTGCTGAAACAGGTTATCGTCGTGCGGTAAAATCGCCGTAACGCCCGTGCGGACTTCCTTCCCCTGTACCAGCGTCACCTGCCCGACTTTCACGCCCGCCACGTCGGTGATGGCGTTCAGCTTGCCGGTCGGCAGTACGCCGATTTTGATATTCAAGTCGCGGGGGCGGGGTTGGGATTTTAGGGAGGAGGAAAGGAGGAGGGTGGAAAGGAGAAGGGAGAGGGATATTTTCATTGAGAGATTGGACAAATTAGCTCACGTCTTTATTTTTACGAATATACCCTTTTCCCCAAAACTTATTCCACCGCAACGACGGACTGTCGCTGACAATCAGGGCAGAAATATGTCGTGCGGCCGCCGACGCGGATTATTTCGATGGGCGTGCCGTCGCGGGGGCAAAGCAGGTGCTGCTCGGTGTCCTCGCCGTAGGGGGAGGCGTCCCAGGCGCGGGCGTGGATAAGGAACGATTCGGGAAAGTTGGCGTAACGGGCCTCCTTTTCGATGGCCGTCAGCAGGACGAGTTGGATGGCGTCGCGTAAGGCCGAAATTTCGGCGGGTGTGAGTTCGTTGGCGCGTTTTTCGGGATGTATTTTGGCCTGGAAAAGCAGTTCATCGGCAATCCAGTTGCCCACGCCTGCCGCCACGCTTTGGTCGAGTAAAGTTGATTTGATGACCGATTTGCGGTTTGCCAGCGCGGCGGTCAGGTCTTCCACCGCCAGTTCCAACGCGTCTTTGCCAATTTTTTTCTTTTTCAAAAAAGCGCCTACATCTTCCACCAGCCCGACCCGCTCGAATTTGCGCGGACAGACGAAGCCGAGGTTGAAACCGCCCTGAAAGTAAAACACGATGCGGGCGTGGCGTGGCCGATCGATCGAGCTGTGGTAATACTCCAGGCTCCCTGACATCCCAAAGTGCATCCTGACGGTTACGCCGGGCTTGTCAGTGAATACAAACAGATTCTTTCCCACGCGCCGGGTACCCGTGAACGATACGCCCCGTAAGGTTTCGACCAGTGTGGCGTAATCCGTGGTGAGGAGTTTGGTGTCCTCCACGTCGATGTTTTCGATGGGTTGGTGCAGGCAGGTGGCTTCCAGATAGTGGCGGTAGCCTTCGACTTCGGGTAATTCGGGCAAAATTATTTAATGGATAGTTGAGAATTGAAAATTGAAAATGCATTGTCTATCCAAACTGCGTCCTTTCTATAAATGTTTCTTGCCTGGAAAAATCAGAAAAGCTAGGCGAAGGTTAGGGGGTAGAGTTTACGTTGCTCTTCAATCATGGTATCGTAAGACAAAGCGCCTGCCCAAATAATCATCCAACCCAGCCAGCACAGCGCAACGATAATGACCATCCAGGTGAAGCCATCGAAGCCGATAAGTGCTTTTCGTAGAAAAAGATTATAAATCTGGTACAGATTCAGCACCGCTCCGAAGTAGACAAACTTGCTATATTTAAATGAACTAAGTTGATATTCTTTCCGAGGGAGTTCTTTCTTGAAGTGAAAGAATGAAATAGTGTAAACCAGAAGGGCCAAAACACCATTGTAAATGATAAAGATATCGCTGTCTATAGTTTTGATGCCGAGATAGAGTCCGAAAGCCAATAGTATCGAACCAACCATCATAGGTAGTTTGAACAGTGCTTTGAAGTGCGTCCACCATAATTTCTGGCTTCGGCGCATCACGGCGGCCTGCTTTTGCTCCACAACATCAAGAAACCCAAAAATCCCAAATCCGCCATACACCTGCTGCAAAGCGGACTCGAACGTCACGCTGGGCGTCTCAGCCATGCGGGCCTCGACTTCACTAGCGAGGTGATCCACGAGTTCGACCTGCACGTCGTAGAAATCGACGTATTTGCTTTTGACGAATTGGAAGAGGGCGTCGATTTGCGCGTCGGTGAGGGGAGTCACGTTGTTTATTTGTTTAGGCTTATGAATTAGACTTCTGTGCGGTGTGGGGCTGGCGCGTGTTGGGCGAACACATAGATTCGCCCCTACCCGAAGGTCACTTTTGGTGCCAACAAAATCCGCATATGTTCAACAAACGCCTCTAATTCTGCCAGGCGGTCGACGGTTTCGGTTTGGCCTTTGGGCGTGATGGTGTAGTACTTGCGGAGGCGATTGCCGGCGGGGACTACTTCAACCGTCAGTAGCCCTTCGGCTTCCAGCTTGTGCAGCGCCGGGTAGAGCGCACCTTCGTTGATGGTGACTTCGTCGGCGGTCATTTCCTTTACTTTCCGGGTCATTTCGTAGCCGTACATGCGGCCGTTTTCTTCCAGAAGTTTCAGGATGATGGTCGTCAGACTGCCTTTGTAGAGCTGAGAGTTGTTCAAAATTAGACGTTAGATCGGTGCGCCGATGCAGTTGGAAGCTGAACATTGGCCTTCTTTTTTAAAAGGTTTTGCGTTCAGAAAAATAAATATATACCTCAGATTCTAATGTATCAAGTATTGAGGTAATAAATGTATGAATGACCTCCGTCGGAGTGTATAAGAGAGACTGTTCACGCATTTTCCCTAATTTTACGTCTAACTATTAGTTTTTACGCCCATTCCATACTAATAACTATTAGTATGGAAATAGGATGTAAGGCTAAGCGAAAGAACCTACAACACGCCTAAGAAAACACAATGATATTAAGCGAACAAGAAATACTGCGCCGGAACAAGCGCGAAGAACTAATGAAACTGGGGATCGATCCCTACCCCGCCGCCGAGTACCCGGTCAACGTTACGGCAGCCGATATTCATAAAAACTACGAAACCCATAAGCTGGACTACAAAAGCGTGACGCTGGCCGGGCGGTTGATGAACTTCCGCATTATGGGCAGCGCTTCCTTTGCCGAGATGCAGGATAGCACGGGTACCATTCAGCTATACTTTCGCCGCGATGATCTTTGCCCCGGCGACGATAAGACGCTTTATAATACGGTCTTTAAAAAACTGCTTGACATCGGCGATATTATCGGCGTGAAGGGCTTCGTATTCACCACCCAAACCGGCGAGATCTCGGTCCACGTGCAGGAATTCACGGTGCTTAACAAAGCGCTGCGCCCGCTGCCCGTCGTCAAGCGCGACGACGACGGCAACGTTTACGACGGCTTCACCGACCCTGAACTGCGCTACCGACAGCGCTACGTGGACTTGATCGTCAACCCGCACGTGCGGGAGGTTTTCAAAAAACGCGCCCGCATCATCACGACCATGCGTGGTTATTTCGACGAGAAGGGCTGGCTGGAAGTAGAGACACCCGTACTGCAGGCCATCCACGGCGGCGCGGCGGCGCGGCCTTTCGAGACGCACCACAACGCGCTGGATATGAAACTGTACCTGCGCATCGCGACCGAGCTGCACCTCAAAAGGTTGATCGTGGGCGGATTCGAGGGCGTCTATGAGTTCGGCAAGCTGTTTCGCAACGAAGGCATGGATCGGACGCATAATCCCGAGTTCACGACTGTGGAATTGTACGTAGCCTACAAAGATTACGAATGGATGATGCGGATGATTGAGGAATTACTGGAAAAAGTAGCCGTGGCGGCCAATGGCACCTCCACTGCTACGTTCGACGGTACCGAGCTGGATTTTGCCGGACCCTACCCGCGCCTGAGCATCACCGACGCCATCCAAAAGCACACCGGCCTGGACGTGGAGACGATGGACGAGGCGGCGATCCGGGAGCAGTGCCGCGCCTGGGGCATGAACGTCAACGACACGATGGGTAAGGCGAAGCTGATCGACGAAGTGTTCGGCGAGAAGGTGGAGGAGCACATCATTCAGCCAACCTACATTATCGATCACCCGATCGAAATGTCGCCGTTGACCAAAAAGCACCGGACCAAGAAAGGCGCGGTGGAGCGCTTCGAGCTGTTTGTGAACGGTAAGGAAGTCGCCAACGCCTATTCAGAGTTAAACGACCCGATCGACCAGAAAGAGCGCTTCGAAGACCAACTAAAACTTAAAGAGCGCGGCGACGACGAGGCGATGGCGATGGACGACGATTTTCTGCGCGCCCTCGAATACGGCATGCCGCCCACGGCGGGCATCGGCATCGGCATCGACCGCCTGGCGATGCTGCTGACTGATAATTCGAGTATTCAGGAAGTGATTTTCTTCCCGCAGATGCGGCCCGAAAAGAAGGCTGCTGTCGCCACCGACGCCGACTACGAAGCGGCGGGCGTCCCGACGGTCTGGATTCCGGCACTGCAAAAAATGGGCTTCACCACCATCGAACTTCTTAAAGCTGCCAACCCCAACAAAGTATTCAACGATTTGGGCGGAATGCGCAAGAATCTAAAAATTGACGCGCCTATGCCCAAGAAGGAAGACGTCGATTGCTGGATTTCCTGACAATGGCTTGTAGAGACGTGGTCTCTACAAGCTAACAAATTGACCGAAACTACATTAACGACAGCGTAGACCGTTTGCTAATTTCTTTTTGAGTATTGGTTCCTAATTTGCATTCGACCGAACAAAGCCTTACATTGGAACTCATTTTTGCATAAATTCCATGGATCGGATTCGTTACTACGTAGAAAACCAGGCCTTCGGGGTTTGCGCCCGGCTTGGCGAAAAACTTAGCATTTCGGCCAGCAGCATCCGGCTTTATTTTATTTACGCGTCTTTTCTTACGTTCGGATCGCCCATTATCGTGTACCTGGTAATGGCTTTTTGGATGGAAATCCGCAAGCACCTGCGGCGTCACCAAAGCCCCACGATTTGGGAGTGGTGATGCTGCCTTCCTGCCACGGCGCGCGCTATTTCTTATAATTTCGTCGCGGGAAAACGGGCAGCTCCGAAAACTTCGTTTTCCTTTTCACAAAATACTCCCACACCACACTCCGGGGATACAGCCACGCGCGCTTAGGCGGCGCTTTTTGGCCGCTGTTGAGGCGGGGAATCATCCCGTAAAAAGCGAAGTGCGCCCGCACAATGGCCCACACGTCGGGCCACGCGCCCGCCAGCATGAACCTGACGCTCGACACGCCATCCAGCACCAGCCGGAGCAGCAATACACCCGTCCGCCGCCCAACCGACATGTTTTTGTAGATCATCATCAGATTGTTGCGGTAGTTCAAAAAAGTTTTGCGCGGGTTGGATTTGTGCAGCGTACCGCCGCCCACGTGGTACACCGTACTATCGCCGCACGCCACGGCGCGCCATCCCCGGTTGAGCAGGCGCCAGCAGAGGTCGATCTCTTCCATGTGAGCAAAAAAGCGTTCGTCGAAACCGCCGGCCTGCCGGAAAGCCTCCGCCCGCAGAAATAGGCAGGCCCCGGTAGCCCAGAAAATGTCCACTGTATCGTCGTATTGCCCGTGATCGGGCTCACAGGTATCGAACATTCGTCCACGACTATACGGATAGCCCAAAAAATCCATGAAGCCACCCGCCGCCCCGGCGTACTCGAAGTAATCCTTATTGTGAAAATCCTTTATTTTAGGCTGGCAGGCGGCTACGTCCGGCTGGGCTTCCAGGCAGGCCAGCATGGGCTCGATCCAGCCGGGCGTCACCTCCACGTCGGAGTTGAGCAGCACGTAACAATCGGCTTCGATGCGGGCAAGCGCATAGTTGTACCCCCCGGCGTAGCCTTTGTTGCCGGGAATTGCCAGCACCTGCACATCGGGCAGGCTGTCAAGCCAGGCCAGCGAGCCATCGGTCGACAGGTTGTCGGCCACCCAGATCGCGCAGTCAGGCGAGTGCGCACGCACCGAAGGCAGAAACATCTCGAGGTACTTCTGTCCGTTGTAATTCAAAATGACAATGGCAACTTGCTTTTTCATCAATAAAAAATCCGGTCGCGGGACCGGAAGTCAATAGGGGAGGGTCAGAGTCCTTTTTCGGGTTCGGGATAAGACGGCTTACTTCATTAAATTTCCCAGGTCGAGGCCCGGAATGTTAGGTAGCATTCCTTCGGTTGATTTTTGCAAATGTTCCTTTATTTTAGGCTCAATATTCTCCATTGCTTTGTTCATCGCCGCTACGATGAGGTCCTGCATCATTTCCTTATCGGCGGGCTTGATAAGGTCGTCGTCGACTTCAAGCTTGGTTATTTTCTTTTGGCCGTTGATGGTCACCCGCACCAACCCCGCTCCTGCCTCCGCCGACTCGCTGATCGTGCCGAGCTGCTCCTGCGCCTCCTGCATCCGGGCCTGGATATCCTTCATTTTACCCATCATCCCCATCATATCACCCATGTTTCCAAACATAGCAATCTTGTTTTTATGTTTTTTACAAAATAGAAATTTCTTCAAAAACAGCCCACGGCTGCATTCACAAATATAACACCTTTACTGCATAAGCAATACGGCCCCGGTCTTGACAAATTCTTTACCCGTGCTGTCGGTAATGACTATTTTATAGACGTACTGACCCTGCGGAGCACGCTCGCCGACGACAGTACCATCCCAGCCCTTGTCGGCATCGGTGGTTTGGTAGATCGACTGCCCCCAGCGGTTGTAAATAACCATCTGAAAATTGTCGAAAAAGGTGCCATTGGGCTGGAATGTATCATTGATTCCGTCACCATTGGGGGTGAAGGCATCGGGCAGGAACAGCGAAGCCTCGCGCCGGAAAAGCAAAACATTGGAAAAGCTCAGAAAACTGCTGCCCTGCGAGCGGGCTCTGATTTGGTACCGAAATTCCTGCTCGTTGGGGTCGTCGAGTTGCGGGTCGTAGGTTACGTTGGCGCCTACACCTATTTCTGAAGCAGCCCCGCCGTTGTTGAGCTTGATGACCAGGTACTCGCCCACCGCTGCGCTGAAGGGCGCGTCGGGTGTCCACTGAATGCTGCTGCCCGATTTCCTGAGATAAATCGTGCAAATCGGCGCACTGGGCTCGGAGCGGTTGCCACAGGCGCTCTCATAGGTGATCCGGTAACAGTATGATCGCTCAGAGGTTTTGGCTGTCAGGTCGGTGTAGCGGTTGGTATTTTCGGTGCGGCCTGCTTCCTGAAAATTCCCGTTGGGCCCTCCTTCGGAACGCTCGAAAATCATGGTGTAGGTCGTCGTGGTTCCCTGCGTGGGCGGAAACGCCACCAGCGACACCCGCCCGTCCTGCTCCACGCTCACGATGGCCTGATCGATCACGCCGGGTTTTAAATCCGAACGGGCCGCAACTTCCACCGGAGGCGACTGTGAACTGGCTCTAGAGGTTATGGCTGCGAGCTGATAACGGTAAGTGACGCCACATTGCACGTCGTAGTCGACGTAGGGAACCTGCTGATTGCTGGCGAAAGTTTTGATCGATACACCGTTGCGAAACAACTGGTAGCCAGTGAAATCTGCAACGGCGGGATACTGGCTCCAGGTGATAACGTTGCGCTCATTTTCGGCCTTGCCGTTGAGCACCACGGTGCACATTTCGTTGGAATCGGTGCTATCGCCACAGGCGTCCCGCGATCGCAGCTTGATGCAATGAACCTGGTTGGGGTCGAGCGAAGCCAGCGTGAGGGTCTGCTCCCCGCCTTTGTTGCTGCTCACGTTGCTCGGGGCGTAATTGCCGGCCCCGGTCTTGACCCACATCCGCGATTCGATGCCTTCCAGACCCCGTAAGGAGAGTGCCACCGTGCCATCGGCGCGGGCGTCAAGGCTATTGATTACGATGCCGCCCAGTTGGCTCTGACTGAGTTGTATCGTGAGCGAAACCGGATTGCTTCCGGCGCAAGTTCCGGTCGAGTACACACCTCGTACCTGAACCAGACGGGTGCCCGTGCCCTTGTAGGTGTGCGTGGTTTCCAAAGTGGTTTTAGGGTTGAGATAATCGGTTGCTCCGCCATCGTTCCAATTAATTTCGAGTTGGTCATACTGCGCCGAAACACTGTCTTTTTCTACAACCAATTTCACCTTTCCGCCCGAGCAGGGCAGCAGACGCGCTTTGGGCGGGGTACGGTCCTGCACGATAATCTCGCGGCAGGTGGTAATGCCCGTCGCGCCGCTGCTGCCCACTTGCAGGATGCGGTAGCGGCCGGGCTTGTCGTAAGTAAAAGTGGTGGTGGGGGTCGATATTTTATCTAACGAATTGGCGTCTTCTCCTTTGTAATCGAAGGCGTACTTAATGTTATTGGCTCCGGCCACGGTGTTGGCTACCGTCACCTCGAAAGGTGCGCAACCCGAGAGCGTCGCTGTGCCCGAGACGCCGTTGATCGAGAAACCGCCGCCGCCTTTAGCGCATAAGTCCTGCGCCTGGCTGACGTTCTGGATTCCCAGCCATAGCATCAGCAGCCAAAGCAGGTGGGCAAGTTTCTGTAATTGAGGATAGTAGTACTTCAAAATCTCTGAGAATCCAGCTGAAAATACCCCGGTGACGCCTGCGACGAAACGTAAGCCCGAGAACCTTTGTTTAGAGAGTGTCAAAATTAAAGATTTCCGGTCGAAGGGCCTACCTTTACGATTTACAACGCCTCAAACGATGAAACTATTTTCATCATTACCCCAATGAACAATAATAGTACCAAAATACGTCTGGATACCATTGAAGATGCCATCGATGACATCAAAGCGGGTAAACTTATCATCGTAGTGGACGACGAAGATCGTGAAAATGAGGGTGATATGATGGGCGCGTCGGCCACGATTACGCCAGAATTAGTCAACCTGATGGCCCGCGAAGGGCGTGGACTCATTTGCGTGTCGCTGACCGAAGAGCGCTGCGCCGAGTTGGGCCTCGACATGATGGTGGGTAATAATACTGCCACCCACGAAACGGCCTTCACGGTATCGGTCGACCTGTTGGGCAATGGCTGCACGACGGGTATCTCGGCCACTGACCGCGCCAAGACTATCCTGGCGCTCGTCGATCCTGCCGCCAGGCCCGAGGACCTGGGGCGGCCGGGCCATATATTTCCTTTGAAAGCCAAAGAAGGCGGCGTACTGCGCCGAAGCGGTCACACGGAAGCCTCGCTCGACTTCGCCCGTCTGGCGGGATTGGCTGCCTCGGGCGTGCTGGTGGAAGTACTTAGCGAAGACGGCTCAATGGCCCGCCTGCCCGAGCTGCGCGTCATCGCCGACCGCCTCGATATGAAGCTGGTCACGATTAAGGATTTGATCGCTTACCGCCTCGAAAAAGAATCGCTTATCCAGCGTGAGATTGGGGTAGACATGCCCACCGATTGGGGGCACTTCGATCTGATCGCCTACCGCCAGCTCAACACCAACGAACTGCATTTGGCCCTGGTAAAAGGTAGTTGGGAAAAGGACGAGCCCGTGCTGGTTCGCGTCCATTCATCCTGCATGACGGGTGATATTTTCGGCTCCTGCCGCTGCGATTGCGGCGAGCAGCTTCACGCCGCAATGAATATGGTCGACAAGGCCGGCAAGGGCGTGGTGTTGTACATGAATCAGGAAGGCCGGGGCATTGGCCTTTTGAATAAACTAAAAGCCTACAAATTGCAGGAAATGGGCCGCGATACCGTGGAGGCGAACCTTGAACTCGGCCTGCCGATGGACGCCCGCGACTACGGTGTGGGCGCGCAAATCCTGCGGGATTTGGGCATAGCCAAGATCCGGCTCATCTCGAATAATCCTCAAAAACGCGTGGGCTTGATGGGCTACGGTCTCGAAATCGTGGAATCCGTCGGCATTGAGATTGCTTCCAATCCTCACAATGAAAAGTACCTCCTCACCAAGCGCGACAAGATGGGGCATAGCTTGCTGAATCTGACGGTTAACGGGGTTGGCGGGGGAAAGGGAAAAGGGTCAGAAGTTTAAGGGTGAAATGGTCAAAGGCCAACGGATCGATAATTTGTGGGGTTGAAATAGCGTCATCATGACAAATTCTGTTCAAGAAGCTACTACTGATGCTGACCTCCTGAAATGTCGCCGGGCGGTGCAGGCTTTGCGGCCACTGCTGACCGACGACGTGTACGAGGAGGCCGTGCGCCGCACGTTAGCCGATAACCGCACGATGGTTTTTGTGGAAGAAAACAGCGAAGCTGCCGCCATGGGGGTGTTCGAGACGGGTTTTAATCTGTATCGTGGGAAATATATTTACATCGATGACCTTTCGTCGCTGCCTGAGTACCGGGGCCGGGGCTACGCCGGGCAATTGCTCGACTGGATTATCGACTACGCTCGCCGCGAAGGCTTTGACGAGGTACATCTCGACTCAGGCGTAAGCGAGGCCCGCACCGACGCCCACCGCCTCTACCTCAATAAACGGATGCAGGTAACGAGTCTGCACTTTGCCCTGAAGGTATAAATCTTTTCGCCTTTTCTCATGACAAAAAGCCCCGTGGTCCGGCACAAAAAATGGATCGAGCGTACGGGGCAAATCGGTCTCGTTTCCCTTGGCGTGGTGTACTTTCTGGTGGGCATCCTCACGTTTGCCAGCGCTATCGATTTTAGTGGCGAAGGAAACAAAGGCAAAATTTCCCAAATATTACAGTGGGTTCAGGATCAGGTTTTTGGCCAGGTACTACTGGCCATCATCACAGTTGGGCTGCTTTGCTATACCGTGTGGCGGTTTATCGAAGCCATCTTTGATACCGACAATAAGGGTAACGGCTTGCGCGGTTTGGCGTTGCGGGCCTCGTACCTTTCGTACGGTGCGATCTACGGTGCAATAACCTACTACGCTGCCCGATTGCTGCTCAGCCAGGGCGGTGGCAGCGCGCCGCCTTCTGAAGAAGACACCCGCGAAACCGTAGCTCAAAAGCTGCTCGAACTTCCCTACGGACAATGGCTGGTGGGGGCTTTCGCGCTGGGAACGGCGGGGGTGGGTGTTTTCCAACTTTATTTGGCTTTGTCGGGTACTTATCGGTCGATTATCGAGGAATCAAAAATTGACACCCGCGCCAAGGAAATCCTTATCCGCTCGGGACAGATCGGCTACGTGGCCCGCGCCGTAGTGTGGCTCATCATCGGGTACTTCTTGCTGCTGGCCGCTATTAGTTCCAACTCCCGCGCGGCGGGCAATTCCCAAACCGCCCTCAACTATTTGGAGTACGAGTACGGCACCCTTACGCTGGCTACCGTATCGTTGGGGCTGGTATGCTACGGTGTTTTTCAGTTTGCAAGGGCCAAGTACCAGCCGATAGTCAAGAAGTGAATCGATGGTATAATTTTAGTGTCGCGCAAAGACAAAACGCCTTTTTTCTTTACTATCCCCGTACGCTTATGTCCACTCCTTCACGCAAGATTCCCGGTCAAGATCGCTGGATTGAAACTGCCGCCCGCGTGGGCCTGACTGCTAAGGGGTTTGTCTACGCTCTGATTGGTGTTCTTACTTTCATGGCAGCTTTCGAGCTGGGCAATGGCGATGATAAAGGCGGCAAGTCGCAGGCCCTCCAATGGCTCGAAGAACGGCCTTTCGGGCAGATGCTGTTGGGCTTGGTCGCCGCAGGATTGTTATGTTACAGCATCTGGCGATTTGTCGAGGCTTTTCTGGACACGGAGAACAAGGGGAGGAATGTGAAGGGATTGGCCGTACGGGGACGGTACGTGTTCAGCGGCTTGGGGTACGGTGCCTCCACGTATTACGCCGTCAAACTACTGCTCAATAAAGCCGGAAATAGCGGAGGCGATACCCGCGAGACGGTAGCCCAAAAACTATTGCAACAGCCCTATGGCCAATGGCTGGCCGGAGCGGTTGCGGCGGGCATGATGGCCGTTGGGGTGTATCAAATTTATTACGCGCTTTCTGAAAAGCACCGCAAAAAAATCCAGGAATCCAAGGTAGACAATGGCGTCAAAAAAACCCTGCTCAATACGGGCAAGGTAGGCTACATCGCGCGAGGCGTGGTGTGGTTGTTGATCGGCTATTTGTTCCTGAAGGCCGCCCTCCAATCCGACTCCAGCGAGGCGGGCGGTTCCGACTCGGCATTTAGTTTTTTGGAGCAAGAATGGGGTTCCTGGGTACTGGCCGTCGTAGCGCTCGGGTTACTTTGTTACGGTATATTTACCCTCGTTCGGGCGAGGTACCAGCCCGTCAATACGCGCTAGCTGATGGCAGCGAAGAATACGGAATCGAATATCCGGCTTAACTCTCTAATAAACACCTACCGTGAACTACCATCCCAAAGCAATCAGGCCTTTTATCGGCGCAGAAAACTACGATGAATCAAGGGCATTTTACCGCGCCCTGGGCTTTGAAGAATCGGTGATCGACGCCAAAATGAGTCTCTTTAAGGTAAATCAAGATCTGGGGTTTTACCTGCAAAATGCCTACGTGAAAGACTGGGTGGATAACTTGATGATCCTGCTGGAAGTGGACGACATCGAAATTTGCCTCCAAGAACTGCTGGCCAAAGGATTGCACGAGAAATACGAGAAAGTAAGGTTTTCGGAAATCACCGACTCACCGTGGGGACGGGAAGTGTTTATGCACGATCCTTCGGGCGTGTTGTGGCATTTTTACGAGTTCAGGAAATAGCCATTGTCATTCCAGTTTAAAGCTGATCGGCAGATTGTACTTTACGGCTACATTCTTACCATCCTTTTTCCCCGGAGTCCACTTGGGCATGGTGTTCACGACCCGCTTGGCTTCCGCGTCCAGGCTGCTGTGGACGCCTTGCAGTACCTCCACGTTCCGTACTTTACCGTTGGAACCGATGACGAAGGTCAAAAATACTTTTCCCTGAATGTTATCTTTGGAGGCTTCCGCGGGGTACCGAATGTTCTCGCCTAAAAAACGGTACATCGCCTGGACGCCGCCCGGAAACTCGGGCTGCTGGTCGACCACCGTAAAAACCGGCTCGTTGGCCAGCTCCTGTTCCGTAGGGTTGGAGCCGGAAATAATGTCGTCCTCCTTATCGGTCGTGTTGCAACCGGAGAAGGTGAGGGCCGTAGCCATCAGCAGGGCAACCGTGATTTTTTTCATTTCAATTTTTTGGGTAAAAGCGTTTGGGAGGGCTGTAATTCCTAAAAGTAGCGGGCGGGATGCTGTCCTTTAAAAAGAGTAGCATCTGCTCAGAATTTGGATGTCCGGGAACTTTCAATTTCCGGTACATATCATCTCCCGCCGGCGCATTTAGGGTAGTG
>JBBSSJ010000046.1:0-20047 GCA_038242095.1 Cytophagales bacterium | reverse complement strand
TGTTTGTGTCAACGAATGGAATCTGCGTCCACTTGGCAAAGGAACCGCCCGCATGGCCCATCAAGCCTGGTACGGTGACGACACCACGTTGCACGCTATGATGGTACTGCCCACGGGCCTCACCTACGAGAATTTTCGCGGCGCGGGCAAGCGGGTCATGCTGCAATTCGGCGCGCCCATCGACGCCAGTCAAATCCAGACCGATCCCGCCGAATACGAAAAATGGCTGCGTGAATTCAACGCCCTGCTCACCGAGCGCATGGCCTCCACCATTCTGGAAGTGCCAAATGGCACCAACGTCACCGAAGTGCGCCAGCGAGTGGAAGCGTATCTTGCCAAATGCTCCCGTCCGCAAGGAAACGCTTTGCTGAATATTCTGGGAAAAATAGGCCGCGCCATGCATCGCCCTATTTACCATCTTTACACCAAAAACATTGACCAAAAAACCAGAGGTACCGTCTTCTACGATTCCGCGCTCTTCGGTGCGATGATGTACACCTATCCCGTTTTGATTGGCTTACTAGCCCTAATCATTAGCGCAGTCACGTCCTGGATAGTAGGATTACTACTCTTTGCCGGAATGCCCCTGCTGGCGCTGGCCGGGAATCGGTACAGGTAGATAACGGTTGAACGGTTAACGGTAAAACGGTTAACGGGTTTTGTTTATTGAAAATAATATAGTCTTGACCGGCTAAAACTTATTTTCGTTCGCCTATACCCCGTTCTTCCATTTATTCCTTCACTCTTCCTAATCCTAACAACCGCAACATCCAGTTAGGCAGAGGTTTTTGGTCTTTGCCTTCTTTGACTTTGAAGTACCAGCCGATTTTCTTGATGATAGGTAATTTGTGGATTTCGACCAATTCTACGAGCGTGCCGTCAGGATCTTCGACGTAAGCGAAGCGGCCCGCCGCCGACTCCATGCCGAACGACCCGCCGCTGTCGACCGTGAGCGGGTAGCCGTGCTCGGCAAGCCGGGTCTTGATGCCTTCCATATTGAAGGTGTCGAAGCAGACATGAATAAAACCTTTGTCGCCCCAGTAACGGTCGGCGAATAGTTTGCGCGGTTCACGGTCGAGGGCCTGCAGCAATTCTATTTGCACGTTACCCAGCATTTGGCTGAATGCCCCGTGCGGACTGACTTTCTTGCGCACCACCGCCCGCCGGAAGCGTTGGTTGGGCACGGAAGTGGGCAAATCACCGAAGACCTCCGTTTTGTCGTAGGCTATCTCGCAGGGTGCGAGCAGTGTCTGGTAAAAACGGATGGCCGCGTCCATGTCCGACACGCCCACCACGACGCCCGCCACGCCCCCGATGGGCTTGTCGGTCTCACCAAACCAAGAGGTATCTTCCGTGATCTGAAAAGCGTTGCCGTAGGGATCGACACCCCAAAAACCCGGCCCATCGGGAAACTCCGTGAGCGGGCCGACGGTAGCTTTGGGCTGCTGCTGCATCCAGTAATGCGCTTTGGCCGCGTCTGGGGCCTTGATCCTGACCGCAAAAATGCCCAAATCGCCCGGCTCGGGTGTGAACGCGGAGGCCTCGGCCGTGCGGCTGGTAAACTGCCAGATTTCGAGCCCGCCGCCCCCGGCCATATTGAGGGCCATGATGGCGTGGCGGCGGTGGACTTCGCCGCCTGTATAGTCAGTCATGAGAGCCGCTTCGGCCTGGTCGTCGAATATCGGTACGTCGAAGCCCATCACGCGGCGGTACCATTGCCAGGTATCTTTCGCGTCGGTCACGCCCACACCCACTTGTTGGATAGCAGTAATTAAAGGGGAATTCATTCAGTTGACAATTGATAGTTGACAGTTGACAGTTGACAGTGACTTGAAAATGAATATATTAAGCCAGTGCCCGGTTCTCTTTAAACTCATAAACTCATAAACTCTAAACTCATAAAATTTACACCTTCTCCACTCCATATTTCTCCGTCTTGATAATCGACTTATACGTGTCGATGAGTTTCTGCTGCTCGGCCCCGCGAAAGAACATCCACAAGACGCGGGCGTTGGCGTAATTGACCCGGAGGTACGAATTATGGTCATACTTGCGGGCCGAAACGATGATGTTCTTCGGGATAATCTTGAATCTGTATTGCTTACGCGCCCGGATGATAAACTCGTAGTCTTCCATCACCCGATGCTGCTCGCAATAGCCACCTAACGCCTCAAATTCAGCCTTGGCAATGAACAACGTCTGATCGCCACCGCGCGACCAAATGCGGTCGAATCGCTGGAAAAAAGTCAGTACTTTCAGAATCCGGCTGGGCGAATCGAATTGGTAGCGGTAGCAGCCCAGTGTGTAGCCTTCGGCCAGCGCCTGGGCAATGTCCCGGGTATAGTCGGGATGGATGCGCACATCGGCGTGGACAAAGTACAGCACGTCGCCCGTGGCGATACGCGCGCCGGCATTCATCTGGCAGGCGCGGCCCGGCCGCTTCGATACGATTACGGTAGCCCCCGCTTCCTGCGCGCGCAAAGCCGTTTGGTCCTGGCTCGGCGCGTCGACCACGATGACTTCGGCCAATGCGGTGCCGCCATGCGTTCGCAACTCACGCACCAGCCGCCCGATATTATCTTCTTCGTTGTAGGTGGGAATGATGACACTTATCCGCATAGTTCATACACTTACTTACTGAATCGATTGGGTTGGTTCTCGCCTGGTACCGGGTAACAAAGCTATGGAATCAAACTTTAAATGTACGCAAAAGTTAAGGAGTTGCCAGCAAGCGGGTCACCTGGTTAAGGACACGCATCGTATCTTTGACCCCTATCGCTCACCTGCTTTTATCATTTCCCGTTCATGGATCAATCCGTTACCATCGCCCCCATAAAAGCCAGTCTGAATGCGTTTTGGGAAACCTCCGGCCATTCCAAACTTTTCGTCATCGTCGACACGAACACCAAAAAATATTGCTACGATAAAATAAAAGGCAACCTTCCGGCGCATTCTGTCGTAAGTGTGCCCAGCGGCGAAGCCCACAAGACGCTGGCTACCTGTGAGAAAATCTGGGCGGCTATGACCAAAGCCGAGCTCGACCGCCACGCGCTGGTACTCGACATCGGCGGCGGGGTGATTGGCGACATGGGCGGTTTTTGCGCCGCCACGTACAAGCGCGGCATTGATTTTATCCAGATCCCCACAACGCTACTTGCCCAAGTTGATGCCAGCGTAGGTGGTAAATTAGGAATTGATTTTCAGGGTTTCAAGAATCATTTGGGTGTTTTTAGTTTGCCCAAACGCGTCCTGATCGACCCCGAATTTCTCGAAACGCTGCCTGCGCGCGATTTACGTTCGGGTTTTGCCGAGGTAATCAAGCATTGTCTGATTGCCGACGCTGCCAAGTGGCATGAGATCAGGAAAAAGGAGTTAGATGAGCAGGACTGGCCCGATTTAATCGCGCATTCGGTAGCCATTAAGCAGGCCATCGTCGCGCAGGACCCGACGGAGAAAGGATTAAGAAAGATCCTGAATTTCGGTCACACGCTGGGGCACGCCGTGGAGACCTACTTTTTGGAGAAAGCGCCGGGTCAGCGGTTGTTACACGGCGAGGCGATTGCGGCAGGGATGGTCATGGAGAGTTACCTGGCTTTCAAGAAAAAAATAATTGATCGCCAAACACTTAATCAGGTAGAGGAGTTTGTTTTTTCGGTGTTTGGTCAAGCGAATATTCTGCCCGCCGACGTGGAGGCGATTATTGCGCTCACGCGGCAGGATAAAAAGAACCGTGGTTCCGAGATTAGGTTCTCCTTGTTGGACGGACCGGGCAGTTGCGCCTACGATGTCGCGGTCTCGGCGGCCGAAATGCGAAAAGCACTGCAATATTACGGGGGCGTTTGAGTTAAGCTTCTGTTACCATCGGCATAAAGTATTGGTTCTGAACATTTAATAGTGTATATTTCAAGTCTCTTTTTTTTAATCCTAACCTAATATCAGTGTATGTCAAAATCTGCTACTACCCTTATTGCCATTGTGCTTGCTTTTGTCATGGGAGGCTGCTCCTACGGCCGGAAAGTGTTTGTGGAGCACGATTATAGCTACGATACCAACTTCAAGGATTACTCGACCTACACTTTTCTGGAATGTGAGCGCGATACCAACAACCTTTGCACCGAAATTTACGAGTCGATTCGTCGCCAAATGCAAGCGCGTGGCTATAAGCTGACGGCCGAAAAGCCCACGCTGCTGGTCAACTACGGTATTTTCTACGATAACCTCCGCTACCAGGGCTACATGCAGCCCGTCATTAAGACCTGGGTGGACACCGAGAACGACGGTTTCCGTTACGAACCCATCAAATACGCCCTCGATAAAGGTACCTTGATCGTCTCGCTGATCGACGCCACAAGCGACCAGGTCGTGTGGCGCGGCTACGCTTCCGGCCTTTTCAATGCCGGACAGGATAACACCAATAACTACTACCGTAACGTCGTCCGCCGCATTTTCGACCAGTACCCGCTCTTCGCCAAAGGCTACGACCCAAAGCGCTACACGGAGGAGATTGGACGTTAATTTAATTGAGAATTACTTTCTGCTTTTTTTAGGATAGATAGTCTTTACAGAAAAAGCCCGCTCGTTGAGTGGGCTTTTTGTTTTTTGAAGCAAATGGTGTAATTTTCTTTCCCCAGCGCTGCTGGCCCGTAGAATTTTTATGAGTTGATTTACGGCAATACAGGGTTTTTTTAAACCACGTTTAAACTATTGGGACCCATGAAGCGCATTTTAAGTCTATTTTTTTTTACAATGTTAATGATCCGGCCAGCATTGTGTCAGCGGCCTTATTTAGGTCATGAAGATAAGAAAAAGCCTTCAAAAATAACACTACAACATATTTCCCTTGAATTTTCACCCTTATATCCTTTCTTAAAAGACTATATCAAAAAGGCAGAAAGTAAGTATCCCATTTTCAAAGACGGATTCGGATATGTGATCATAAAAGGAGTGTCGGTCAACAACTACAGCAGAAGGCCCGTTGACGCCACTAAGGATGAAGAAGTATCAGCGTGGATGAATACATCAATTGCCGACTTTACGGTGGACCTGGAATGTCATCCATTTGCATGGAACCCCATGGCGGACTGTTGGCTCTGTTCCGATTATCCAGCATTCTATTCCTATGTCGAAGGTAAACTGATATTGCTTTATGATGAGGCGATGAGGGAAGTTTTTGTTAGGAACCGCTTTGCCATTCTAAACAAAAAAAGCGTAAAAAAACTACGGCGCATAACAGAACCTTATCTAAAAAATTCACTAGATGAAAATTTCCTTTTTTTCGATCCATTCAGAATAGATAAACCTGAATTCCGGCTTGACGCGAAGCAAAGAAAGTATTTGACCAACCACGAAATTTACAAATTAGCTTCACATACGCTTGTTAAATCTGAAAGGTATACACTATTGAGGAACCATACTATTTTGTTGAGAGAACGTTGAAATACTAGGCAAATAGTCTTTTGATACGTCAATTATGGTACAGCCAGTTGTGCGTAGTCTACTGAAGGGAGACTGCGCACCTGAAATAGCTGGTAGTCTGTGACTGCCTCCATTCCTCGAAGTAATCTTGATTGGTTAAATCAGAGAGACGGGTGAACCGGGCGACGTAGGCCGTTCAACGGGGTCGACCGTCGGCGGCCTGATTACTTTCGGTAGACATTGTTAGCTAGAACACTACGCACAACGGTGCCTGTTCGCTGAGCGGGCTTTTCTTGTTTAAAACTACCCTCACACACTTCTCGGATCGGGCTTGAAAGGCATCCTGCCGACGCGCTGCACCTCGATGCCGGGGTGGCCGAAGTCCGCTACTACTTTCCCTTCTACCAGGTACACGCCGTTGCCGCGCAGGGGATAATGTTGTAGGGAAAGCGGAAAATGCACCGTGTCGAAGAAGTCGCCCGTTGCGTCGAGGAAGGTGCCGAACTTCATGAGCTTGCCGTTTTTGGTGCGCACCGTCTTGGAACACACGAGGTCGCCCACCATCCTGACCGTCTGGCCGACGTAGTCTTTGAGCCGAGCGGCGGGCAAATCCCCGGCGTAATCGCTGCGCGCCAGCGTAAAGATCGGCGCCGAGATGGGGAAGCCGATCAGTTCGATTTCGTCGTAGAGGTCTTCCAGTGGCGAGCTTTCCAGGGCGGGCAGCACGGGTTTGGCCGACTCATGGCAGAATAGCGCCGGACCGTCGTGGTTTTGGTGTTTGGTACCATTCAGGAGCAGATGCGCTTCCCAGAGGAGTTCCTTCTTGCCGCCGCCGGTGAAGCGCAGCGCCCCGGCGCGGATCAGCACGATCGCCTGTTCGAGGCCCGCGCCCGTTCGTTGCAGGAAATCTTCCAGCCCGGCGTAAGCACCGTGAGCTTGCCGCTCTTGCGAAATCAGTCGGGCCAGCCGGGCTTCCAGATTCAGCAGGCAGTCGAAGCCCAGGTACAAGTCGCTGCCGTACAGACTGGTATTGCGCTGGCTTTGGTTGACGCACGGCAAATGGATCACGCCGCCAGCCCGCCGCGCCTCATTGACGTACACTTTCCTTTGGTAAAATCCCCCGTAATTGTTGAGCACCGCTACCATGAATTCGAGCGGGTAGTAGGTTTTCAGGTACAGACTCTGATACGATTCCACGGCGAAGCTGGCGCTGTGGGCCTTGTTGAAACTGTATCCGGCGAATGATTCCATCTGCCGCCACACTTCCTTCGACGTCTCCTCGGGATAGCCCTGGGCGTGGCAATGGGTAAAGAATTTATCATAGATCTCCACCAAATGGCTGGCGTTGCGGCTTTTGCCCGACATCATCCGCCGCAGCACGTCGGCGTCGGCCAGATCCAGTCCGCCGTAGTGGTGGCCAATGCGCATGACATCCTCTTGGTATACCATCACGCCGTAGGTTTCCTGCAACTCCCGCTCCATGACCGGGTGCAGGTACTCGACCAGGCTCGGGTCGCGGTGCCGCTCGATGTAGGCTTTCATCATACCGCTGCTGGCCACGCCGGGCCGGATGATCGAACTGGCCGCGACCAGCGTCAGGTAGGTGTCGCAGCGCAGCTTGGTGATCAGCTGCCGCATCGCCGGGCTTTCGATGTAGAAACAGCCGATGGTGTTGGCGCTGCGGAGTTGATCCGCGATTTTTGGATCGTTCAAAAAGCCCTGCGGCTGCGAGAGGTCCACTTTCACGCCCCGATTTTGTTCGACGAGCCTGACGCCCTCCTTGATGTGCCCAATGCCGCGCTGGGAGAGGATGTCGAATTTTTCGAAACAGATATCCTCGGCCGTGTACATGTCGAATTGCATAGTCGGCAACCCCTTGGGCGGGTAGTCGAGCGCGCAGTAGCTGGTCAGCGGCAATTCCGAGATCAGCACGCCCGAGGCGTGAATCGTGCGTTGGTTGGGGAAGTCCTCCATCTGGTTGTAGACCGACAGGATCAAATCCACGACTTCGTTCTTGTTCATGATGCTCTCCGGCTCGTGCACCAGCCGGTCGATCTCGCCTTTGGGCAAGCCGTACACTTTGCCCAGCTCCCGCACAATCGAGCGCGAGCGGAAGGTACTCATGGCGCCCATCAGCCCGGTGTGGCCCGTCTGGTAGCGGCGGAAGATGAACTCGTACATTTCGTCGCGCTGGTCCCAACTGAAATCGATATCGAAATCGGGCGGGGTTTTTCTTTTGGGGTTCAAAAAGCGCTCGAAGTACAGGTCGAGGGCAATGGGGTCCACATCGGTGATGCCCAGGCAATAGGCCACGATGGAATTGGCCCCACTGCCGCGCCCGACGTAGTGAAAATTGCGCCGGGCGGCGTAGCGGCAGATGTCGTCGGTGATCAGAAAGTACGAACTGAAATGCAGCGTATCGATGATGTCGATTTCCTTCATCATCCGCGCCCGCGCTTCCTTATCGTGCGGACCGTAGCGTCGTTTCAGCCCGTCGAGGGCGTAGCGGTACAGCAACTGCTTATCGTCGTAGGCGTTGCCCGTGAAAGTTTTTTTGTTTTTTACTTCCTTAAAATCAAAATAAAAGGAACACGACTGCACCAGCCGCATCGTGTTGCGGATAATCTCGGGGAAATCGCGGTACTGTCGCATCAGCTCCGCCTTCGGTACGAAAACCTCGCCGGGATTGGCAATCTGCTCGGGTTGCAGCTGGGAAAGCAGCAGGTTGTGGTCGATGGCCCGCAGCCGCGTGTGCAACCGGTGGGCGGCCTCATCCTGAAAACTAATCGGGCTGTGGATCACGTAGCGCTCGCGCCAGGCGACGGGTTCGAGCGCCACACGATTCAGCGCCGCGCGGGGGATGCCGATGTACTCGTTGGCACGTAGATTTTTGGCTTCTTTTTGATCATAAGGATAAATAATGAAGGCATGATCGAGCGCCGGGGCAGTTGCCGGCGGCGGCAGTTTGTCGCGGTTGGCGGCCGTCATCAGCTCGTTCAGTTCCCGAAAACCGATCTCGTTGGCGGCAATGCCCATGTAGAGCAGCCGGTCGCCGTCGCGGTATTCCATGCCCGCCAGGGCGTACAGCCCGTATTCGCGGCACACTTTCACGAATTCCAGCGAACCCGTGCTGTTATTGATGTCGGTCAGCACGGCCGTGTCGTAGCCGTAGGCCAGCATGCCCTCCGCCAACTGGCGGACGCTCATCGTGCCGTAGCGCAGACTGTAATAGCTGTGGAGGTTAAGAAGCATAAGTGGTCAAAACCCCGCGCCCCACACCACTGACTTGCTGCCGTATTTGCTGCGGAGGCGGTCCATGGCCTGGGTGAGGTCGAGGTCGGTAACGGTATCTTCAAAAAGGTCCACCTGCTGGTTGCCATGAACGAGGTGGCTTAGTTTTACGCCGATCAGCCGGATGAGCATGCGGCGGGAGTAGAGTTTGGTAAAGAGCGCCAGCGCGTGGTCGGCCAGGGTGCGCTCCGAAGCGGTATACGTCAGCCGTGCCTGCATGGTGTGGGTATCGAAATTGCTGTACCGTATTTTTAACGTCAGGCAGGCCGTCAGCCGTCCACTTGCGCGCAGGTCGAAGGCGAGCTCATCCGTCATGGCGTGGATGATTTTTTGCAAGACCGCCAGATCGATCGTGTCGCGCTCGAAGGTGTGCTCCTTGCTGATCGACTTGCGCTCCGAGTAGGCAGTCACCGGTGCGTCGTCGATGCCATTGGCTTTTTTCCAGATGGTGGTGCCATTGGTGCCCAGTACCTTGCGCATCGTCTGCACTGGCATCTGTTGTAGCGTACCGACTTTCGAGATGCCCAGATTGCGGAGCTGATTGTACGTTTTCTCACCGATCATCGGAATGCGCCGGATGGATAGCGGGGCCAGAAAAGCCCGCTCGCAACCGCCTGCCACCTGACGCTCGCCGCTGGGTTTGGCCTCGCCCGTCGCCACTTTTGAAACGGTTTTGTTGGCCGAGAGTCCGAACGAGATCGGCAGGCCGGTCTCGCGGATGATGTGCTGCCGCAACTCCTGCGTCCACTTCCAGGTACCGAAGAATTTGTCCATACCCGTCACGTCGATGTAGTGCTCGTCGATGCTGGCTTTCTCGACGATCGGGGCAGCTTCGGAGATGATTTCGGTAACCGTGGCCGAGTACTGACTATAACGGTCGTAGTCGCCGCGCACCAGCACGGCTTCGGGGCACAGCTGCCGCGCCAGCCGCATGGGCATGGCACTGTGGATGCCAAACCGCCGCGCCTCGTAGCTGCACGAAGCCACCACGCCGCGGTCGCTGCTACCGCCGATCAGCACGGGCTTGCCCGCAAGATTACGGTTTAGCAGCCGCTCGACCGACACGAAGAAGGTATCCAAATCACAATGCACCACTTGTCTTCCCATTTTTCAAAAAGTTTCCCTATCTTTGACACTATTAGTGTCAAACTGATGAGCGTAATAATACCAACAAAAAATGGACGAGCAAAAAATATTTTTTGGCGCCAACGCGAAATTCCTCCGCGAGCGGCGCAAACTAAGCCAGGAATCGCTGGCCGAAACGCTGGGCCTGACGCGCTCGAAGCTGAACGCGTTGGAAAACGGGCAAACCAAAGCCCCGCAGCCTGAGGACTACCTGAAATTCTCGGATTTTTTCAAGATTAGTGTGGACAGCCTGCTGAAGGTAGACCTCTCGCGCCTGGGCGAGTTGCAGCTGCGGGAGCTGGAAGCGGGCAGCGACGTGTACATGCGGGGTACCAACCTGCGCGTGCTGGCTATTTCGACCGACGCCGGCAACCGCGAAAACGTGGAGTACGTGCCCGTAAAGGCCAAGGCGGGCTACCGCGACAGCTACGCCGACCCGGAATTCATCGCCAGCCTACCCAAGCTGACGCTGCCCGACCTGCCCACGGGCCACACCTTCCGCATGTTCCCCATTTCGGGCGACTCGATGCTACCCGTACCCGATGGTAGTACGGTGGTGGGCCAATACGTCGAGGACTGGATGGACCTCAAATCCGATACGCCCTGCGTGCTGATCCTGCGGGGCGACGGCGACTTCGTCTTCAAGCTGGTAACGGTACTCGCCGACCGCCGCCTGCTGCTGCGCTCGCTCAACCCACTGTATGAATCCTATACCGTAGAAGGTGGCGACGTGCTGGAAGTCTGGAAATTCCACAGTTTCCAGAGCCGGGAAATCCCGGCCACCGAAACGACAATGGAGCAACTATTAAAAATGGTGCTGGTGTTGCAGCGGGAAGTAAGGGAGATGAAGAGCGGCGTCGCTCAGTAGAAGGTTGTGTTTTCGTGGGCGAAGGTCAGTCGAGGAAGCACATCAAGCCGTCAAAACCCGAAATATTTCCTCCAAACTTTCCCCGCGTTGCCGCAAAATAGCCAGCGGACTATCAGCCACAATTTTGCCCCGGTTGATGATGATGACGCGGTCACAGATGGCTGCCACTTCCTGCATGATGTGGGTCGAAAATAGTACGGTTTTATCCTTTCCGGCGGTACGAATCAGGTTTCTGATTTCGGTGAGTTGGTTGGGGTCGAGGCCGGTGGTGGGTTCGTCGAGAATGAGCACCGCCGGGTCGTGGAGCAGGGCTTGCGCCAGGCCTACGCGCTGCCGGTAACCCTTAGAAAGTTGCCCAATTTTCTTGTGCTGCTCCACCGTCAGGCCACAAAGCCGAACCATTTCGTCCACGCGGGCGTCCAGCGACTTGCCTTTGATTCCGTAGAGCTTTCCCACAAAAATTAGAAACTCCCGCACGTACATATCCAGATACAGCGGGTTGTGCTCGGGCAGGTAGCCGGTGGCCTGCCGTGCCGCCATCGCGTCGTCGGCGAGGTCGTGCCCGTTCACCACGGCGCGGCCTTCGCTGGGCGTGAGGTAACCCGTCAACAACTTCATGGTCGTGGATTTTCCGGCCCCGTTGGGCCCCAAAAATCCAACGATTTCGCCCGGACCGATGGAAAAGCTCAGCGAATCGATGGCGCGCTGGGTACCGTACTGCTTGGTAAGTTGGGAGACGACTATTGACATGGTTTTTTTATTTTCGCCGCTTGGCGTAGGTTTTTTTATAAACTTTCTTGACCGGTGGGCGGGCGTTGGCTTCTTGCTTCGGACTTTCTTCATCCACCTGCGCAGGGCCCATGCCGGGGCTCATGACCTGGGCGATGGTGGGTAGTTTGGTGCTGGCTCGCTTGCTGATGTCGTCCTTGGCGTCGATGGGCGACAGGCAGAATGAGTAGCTGTACGTTTGAGCCGGCAACAGGTAGGCGTCGTGGACGCGGGGCGACCAGCTATCGCCGCCACCCAGGCCTATTTGCGCCAGGTCAAGGTCGACCACCGTCGTGTTGCCTTTCACGAGCGCCACGGCGGGCTGCTTAGCTGCCGTTGGCGCCGAATCCGTGTAGTTGTGCACGTTGACGCTGAACACCGAATCGCTGATGGCTAGGATACCCAGCCCGTCGGCGCTAGTGACGGCCAGCCAGCGAACGTCGGTTTTACTGCCGTTTTCCTGCGCCATGATGTAAGGGAAATGCTGCGCGTCGACTGTGCCCGCGTACTGTCCGATCATGGCGCTGCTCTTGCGGTCGGCGTAGCTCTCGTAGGACCCCCGGCCGTACCACTGCACTTTGTCAAAACTAGCGGGCATCTCGAATTGAAGGCCAATTCGGGCGAAAGGTGGCCAGGTACCGCTGGCCGAAAAAGTGTTTTGCAAGTGAATGTCGCCCGTGGCGTGAACCGTGTAAATCGATGTCACGAGCAAGCTGCCCGCTTGTCCTTGCAGGCTTTTGACCAAACTCACTTTATAAACGTGCGCTTTGAGCTTCTCGACGCGCAGGTCGGAACCCACCAGTTTCAGGGAATCCAGCCCGGCTTCACGCCAGCGGGGCGCGTAACTTTCCTTGCCGCCGCCTTCGTCATTGTCGGTCGGGACGCGCATGAAGTTGGCGTACAGGCCGCTTTCCAGCATTTCTTTGGTTTTGTATTTAAAGGAAGTCATACGGGCGGTTTTCTTGTCAAAACTTACCGAAAAATTCTGCCCGGTCAGCGTGATTCCCTTACCCCGCACAATCGACATGGTCAGCGGACGTAGCCCGGCGTAGCTGCCCTCCGTGGGCATGGGCGTGCTCACCCGCACGGGCACCTGGTAGCTCGCTACCTCGTGGCCAGCCGCCGCCCAGGGCGTTTTGGCCTTCAACTGCACGCTCAAATTCAGAAAGTACCCGGCCCCCGGTGCGGGCGCGGTCGGGATTTGGTAATCAAGTTCGGCTTCATGCGCCTGCCCCGGCGCGGCGGTCAGATTTTCCACCGTGCCTGACTCAATGGGGGTACCGTTTTCCTGCAAAGTCCACACCAGTTTATAAGGCTCAAGCGACATCCAACGGCACAAATCAGTTCTCTCGGGGTGAAACGCATAAATTAATTCTAAACTAGGGGGATTACAGAAAACACAGGGTGTATTTTTCTGGTGTGGTAAGCTGGACTTCTTGCAAAGTAAGTCTTTTTTCCACAAAGGAGAATTAAGTCAAAAACGGCCGATTGAGGATTTTTATTACCGTAAAAACGGCTAATTTGCCACCTTTAAAGGGCCGTGGGCCTTTTTGATATACCCAGCTTTTTTACATCACGATCAAATATTCAAAACTATGCTCCTCGCCGTCGATACCGGAAATACCGATACCGTTTTTGGACTTTTTGAAGGAGCAAACAGGCGGCACGCCTGGCGGACCCGTTCGTTGCCACACGAGACGGCGGCACATTACGAGGGCTGGTTACGGCTGCAATTTCTGGAAGCAGGCCTCGGGCTGGATACTATACAAACCATCGTGCTGGGCAGCGTGGTGCCCGACCTGACGGACGTGCTGCGCGGGATGCTCACCGCGTTATTGGGGCGCGAGCCAATCATGGTTGGTCCGGAGATTTATCCCGGCTTGGAAATCGCGATCGATCACCCGTACGAAATCGGGGCCGACCTCATCGCCAATGCCGTAGCCGCCCACGCCCGCTACCCGCAGAATTGCGTGGTGGTCGATTTTGGCACGGCGCTTACCTTCACGACGGTCGCAGCCTCAGGCCAAATCATGGGCGTAGCCATCCTGCCGGGGCTGAAAACTGCCGTGAGGGCGCTCTTTGCCAACACCGCCCAACTGCCCGAAGTGCCGCTGGAGATGCCCGCTTCTGCCATCGGCAAGAATACCGCCCACGCCATTCAGGCCGGTATTCTGCTGGGCTACGAAGGCTTAGTGAAATCTATGATCCGCCGCATCCGCGAAGAGCTCGGCGGCGATTGCGTTGCGCTGGCGACGGGCGGCCTGTCGTCGGTGATCAACACGCTGGAAGGCGAATTCGTAGAAATCGACCGTGGATTAACGCTGGACGGGTTGCGTTTGATTGGAGAGCGAGTAATGGATTAGTGGCACAAAATTCAGATTCTAAATCTTCCGCTTCTGATACGTAAAAGGTCAGCCGTGGATTGGTTGTAGAGGTAAGTTAGGCAGGAAAGTACCCGCCCGCTGGCCGTCGTGACCGGCACTTCGCGGCGTAGGTATAAGCTAATGCTTTCATCCTCCGTCATTCCTTCGTATTCATCGAGCGCGGCCAGCAACGTTTCGGGTTGCGCTATTTCATAAATTTCGCCGTGTACCACCTGCTCGCTGCCCGCTTCGTAAACCGCGCCCGGAAACCAGTCGATTCGGTAAAGTTGGCCGGGGAAAGCACCCTCGGTCACAAATTCCGCCTCCTCCCGCAACCGGGCCGCGAATTCGTTATCGAAACCACGCATCAGCGTTCCGTATACAAACAGGAAAAGTGATTTTTGCTTCAAAACTTCAAAATCAACCCAACCGAATTGCCCGAAAAGTGAACGCCCTGCAAAATCTGCGCCGCCTTGCGGTGGCTTTTGCGAAGCGCCAGGTAGTTTGCCGCATCGAACAGCAACAGAAAGCCGCCCTGCAACATGACCGATTTGCCGAAACCATCGAGCCGCGCCGGATTGTCGGTCGTATTTTTGCTCCGCTCCAGCAAATATAGTCCACCCATGACGTACGCCACATCAAGTCCGGTATTGAAGAGCAGCGTTTTTTCCAGTGAATGCAGTTCTTCGATGCTCGCCTTGAGCGTAGCCGGCGGATTCTTGCGCTGCCGTAACGAACCAATCAGGCTCGGCGTGGCGATGGCCAAATTCACCGCGCCCCAGTATACATTCATGCGATTGAAGTACTTATTGCTGCCCTTGCCGCGCGCCGCTGCGATGCTACCGTAGGCGATATTCGCTACCGACCAGCCCGCTAGCACGGCCATGCCGGTGGTCTGGACTTTGAGGCGGCTGGCGTTCAATTCGGCCAAAGGCGCTTGCTGGGCGTAGGTTTTTTGGGCAAGAAATAAGAAGAGTAAGGCGTAGAAGATGATTTTCATGGATAAGAATCGTGGGGTAAAGTTGCGTGATCCGAATGTCGAAGCATAAACTTATCTGCCCGCCGGAAAGTTAACAAGCTATGATTTTTCCGGCGCACCGTACGGACTGAGCCGCGAAACACGTTGGATAGTGGTATTTTATTTATAATTTCCGAAATCGGAAAAGCAGCGTGTTTACCGGGATTCTGAACCACCTGAAAGATCCAGAATCCAGCATCCAGCATCCAGCATCTATCTAATCCCGAATGTACGATAAGAACCTCGGCACCAAACAAAAAGCCCTCCGCATTAACCTTGACGACCAAATTTACGGCTCCTTCGCCGAAATTGGGGCCGGACAGGAAACCGCCGCCATATTTTTTAAAGCGGGCGGGGCGTCGGGAACAGTCGCCAAAACGATGTCGGCTTACGATATGACGTTTAGTGACGCCATCTACGGTACGGAGGATAGTGGCCGATACGTCTGCGAGACGCGTCTGCTCAAAATGATTCAGAAGGAATATAGCTTGCTGGAAAAGCGGCTGTCGGCCCAACGCGGCGGGGATAGTAAATTTTTTGCCTTTGCCAACACCGTCGTGGCGCTCAACTACCACAGAACCAACGTTGCCCACGGTTGGATCGGCCTGCGGTTTCAGCTGAAGCCTGGCGGTGATTACAATGAGGTGGTGATACACGTCAAGATGCTGGACGACGAAAACGTGCTGCAACAGCAGGCCCTGGGCGTGATTGGCGTCAACCTGATGTACGGCTGCTTCTACTACCACAGCTCGCCCGAGATGATGCTGCTGTCGCTCATGGACGACTTAAGTCCGGAGCGTATCGAGATCGACATGATGCGGGTCAGTGGCCCTGATTTTATGGAGGTGGACAACCGTTTGATGAGCTTACACTTGGTCAAGAATGGCTTTACCAACGCAGCTTTATTCGGGTCGGACGGCGGCGTGTTACAGCCTTCCGAGGCTTTTTATAAAAAGAACATCCTCATTATGCGCGGGCGGCTGCGGCCCATCACCAACGTTCACATCGACCTCATCGAGAACGGTACCCGGCAGTTTGTCGCCGAACCTGACGTAGATCCCGCCCGTGTGCTGATGGTGTCGGAGCTCACACTCCGCAACCTGCAATCGGACGACGAAGACAACATCGACGAAAAGGATTTTCTGGACCGGGTGGATATTCTGTGCTCGCTGGGCCACATGGTGATGATTTCCAACTACCACGAGTACTTCCGCTTTGTGGCCTATCTTTCCGAACTGACGCGGCTGAAAATCGGCTTGCTGCTGGGCATCCCGAGTTTGCAGGATATTTTTGAAGAAAAGCATTACGACTTCCTGCGCGGCGGCATTCTCGAATCGTTCGCCACGCTGTTCAGCCGAAAGGTCAAACTGCTGATCTACCCGACTCTGCGCGAAGACGGGACGATCTATTCCCTCAAAAATTTCGAGGTGGCCGACAACCTCAAGCCGCTGGTCGAGTATCTGGCTATCAACGACAAGATCGAGGACATCCGCGACTACAATGTGGAGTACCTACACTACACCACCGATCAGGTGCTGGCGATGGTCAAAAGCGGCGAATCCGGCTGGGAAGAACTTGTGCCCGAAAGTGTCGCTGATATTATCAAAGATAAGTGCTTGTTCGGATTTCCGTGCGTGGTGTACGATGCGCGGGGAGCGGTGGTCAATGATGACACTATTCATCAGTAAGGAGAGTTTATTCCCTACGGATTGCATCAGGATTGTGATAGTCTTACGACACTTAGGACAATAGGAAAGTATTAGAAAACACAGCAGCGATTGAGTAAACACACAGGTGCGCCTGTCCGACCCTACTAATAACTTCCCCCCGCGCCGCCACCGCCGAAACTGCCGCCACCGAAGCCGCCAAAACCACCACCGCCTCCACCGAAGCCTCCGCCGCCGCCAAAGTTGCCGGAGCTGCTGCCCCAGCCTGTGTGGGTGCTGTACGGGAAGAAGACCGGTCTGCCCGCGTTGCGAAAACGCTTTCCGCCGCCCCGCCCGCCGCCGCCACCCCGATTGCGCATGATAATGAAGAGAATGATTAGAAAAACAATGATCGCGAAGCCACCCGGAAAGCCTTCTTCGTCCGCAGAGCGCGGCTCAGCCTGGTACTCGCCGGCCGCGTAACGCATGATCGCGTCCACGCCACGGTCGAGGCCGCGGTAATACTGTTTATTCTTAAACTCAGGAATAATCTCCTGCGATACGATGCGCTTGGCGATGGCATCGGGGATGGCACCCTCCACGCCATAGCCCGTGGCAATAAACACCTTGCGGTCATTGGGTGCCCATAGCAGCACGATGCCGTTATTCTTGCCTTTTTGGCCCACGCCCCATTCACGACCCAGCTTAAAAGCGTAGTCGGCAATGGCGTAGGGTTCCACGCTTGGCACGATCACGACGGTAATTTGGGTGGAAGTGGAGTCGTCGTAAGCCACCAGTTTGCGTTCCAACTCGGCCTCGTCGGTCGGGTTGAGCTGGTTAGCCAGATCGTTGACCAACTTGGGCGGACTCGGGCGCGGTGGAATATCCTGCGCCCGTACGGAAAGGCAGGCCAAGAGCAAGAAAAAAATTAAAAAAATATTTTTTTTCATGGCTGATTTTCACCCAAACGATACGTCGTCGGGCAGTTCGTTGGAATCGTCCGTCTGATACGGAAAGTATTTTTTCAATTGCCACCCCGCTTCCTCGACGCCCTCACACAGGCCCTCGGTAAACTCGTTGTTTTTAAATCGGACGCGGAGTTTTTCCTTCGTGCTTTCCCAAAAATCGGCGGGTACTTTGTCATAGATTCCCTTATCACCCAGCACGGCAAACTTGCGGTCCTGGTCGGCGAGGTAGAAAAGTACCCCGTTGCGGTCCTTGGTATTGTGCAGGCCCAGCTCGCCAAATACCACCTTGGCGCGCTCCATCACATCGGCGTCGGGACAGTGCGCCTCGATGTGGACCTTGATCTCACCGGATGTCTGCTGTTCGGCCTTTTGAATCGTGGCAACGATGCGGTGTTCTTCTTCTTTGCCAAACAAAAGATTTTCGGTAGCCATTTATTTAGTTGACAGTGGATAGTTGACAGTAAATCTCCTATTTTTTAGGTACGGGCGATTGATTCTTATAATTACAGAACAAATGAAATGTTATCGCCATCTCTGGATTCCCAAAAAATAGCCGGATTAGCCGTTAGCCCTAAAACCCATTACTCCAAAAAAAAGACGCCACACCGCCACGGCGGGCAGCATGGCGTCTGGCTATGTCGGAATCCGGCGTCTAGAACTGGACCGTTGGGGCGTTTTGGGCCGCTTGCGAAGCCTCGAAGAAGCCTTTCACATTGAAGCCGAATATTCCGGCGAAAATGGCGTTGGGAAAGGTTCGCACCGATTGGTTGTACTCCTTCACGACCCCGTTGAAGTCGTTGCGGGCCACCGCAATCCGGTTTTCGGTACCTTCCAACTGCGCCTGCAGTTCCAGAAAGTTCTGGTTGGCTTTCAGGTCGGGGTAGCGCTCGACGGATACCAGCAGCCGTGAAAGTGCGCCGCTCAATTGATCCTGAGCCGCCTGGAATTTCTGCACGTTTTCGGGCGTCAGTTGGTCGGCGTTGATTTGTGTAGAAGTCGCTTTGGCGCGGGCCTCGATGACAGCGGTCAGCGTGCTTTTCTCGAAATCGGCGGCTCCTTTCACGCTATTGACCAGGTTGGGGATCAGGTCGGCGCGACGCTGGTACTGGCTCTGGACCTGCGCCCATTTTTCGTTGACGGTTTCGTCTTTCTGGACCAGCCCGTTGTAGGAGCTGCAGCCGAACATACCGCCGACGAGCAAGATAAGAACGATGACAATAAGACTTTTGGACATGGTGGTGCTGTTTGGGTTTTATTTTGGTTCAAAATTGCCCAAAACTAAGAATTTTCCGTCGGAAAATTACATGGTTGGTTGCGTAGGGTGCTTTTGAGGCATTACAGCGGGGACGAACGAACCCGACCCTTTCTACTTTTCTATTTGCTTCTTTAGATTTGAATAACGTATTTAGTTTCCTGCTACCCCAATCATAAAGCGCGTTAGCAGGTCCCCCATTTAAGTTGTTCTCTGAAAATTTTCCACACTTCATGAAGTCTTTGCTGAAATTTTGGGCCACCGTAACGGGAGGTTTAGTCTTTATCTGGGGCTGGCTTCGCCTTTACGATAAAGCACTTGCCAACGATGACGGATGGTTAGGCGTTATCAATTTAAATGCCTTGCTGGGGTATCTGCTGGCGGTCGTGCTGCTGCTGGCCGCCACCACCCTGGGTACCCGGTCGAGGTACCACTGGCTGGCTAATCTGTCGGCTTCGCTGTTTGGACTATCGCTCTTTTGGATTTTGGCTGAGATCGTTTGCTTCGCTCTGATCAAGACCGGAATTTCTGATGCGCCGGTGCCCTTTCATTCCCGGCTGAAACTCAACCCAGGCTGGATTTCTTACGAAAAGCAATTCTGGGGAGATGTCAGCCCCGAATTTGGCCGCTGGCGCCTGCCTAATAGTTCGATCAGGGTTCCCATTTGCAGTGGTGACACCGTTCTGCTGACCAGCAACTCCTACGGAATGCGGGACGCCGAGCGGCAACTTGCTAATCCTGGCACCAAGAAGCGGGCCGTATTGCTGGGTGATTCTTTTATGGAAGGCTTTATGGTCGATGCCTCTCTGCGCTACTCCAATCTGTTGGAAGCCAAAACGGACTGCGAACACCTCAACTTCGGCATCAACGGCACCAGTCCGATCAATTACTTCCTGACTTACAAGTATCTGGCCGAACGATTTGAGCATGATGTCGTCATCGTCTCGCTGCTTCCGGCCAACGACTTCGAGGATGTCACAGCTGAGAGTATGAATCGTGTGAACGGACAGATAAGCCTGCTGAAATACCCCATCTATCGGCCCTACTGGGCAGGCGACCAACCGAATGTGAAGCTCAACTATACCCTCGCCAACGTAAATCAGTCGGTGGCCGCGCCGGTGAATCGGCAGCAACCTGTGCGTGTGCAGGAATCGGTGGACTCGGTGTACCACACGCTGCCCGTAGGCAAAAAGCTTCGGGCGGAGATAGAATTGAACTCCTACGTTTACGCCTGCGCAATGAATTGGGCAGGGGAGTCGGCCGAAAGTGATTCCAAGCCCAAAAACAGCTTTGTCAAAGAATCGTTCGAGAGCCGTTGGTTTGATTTTGGCTA
>JBBSSJ010000045.1:0-20415 GCA_038242095.1 Cytophagales bacterium | reverse complement strand
GGATGTAAATAACCCAGGTTTTTCGGGTTGTTGTCATAGGGGAACGTCAAACGGTTCGGCAGATCGTCTTCGCAGTCGTTTAAGCAGAAGCCAGCAAGCGAGGTGTTAATACTACCTTCTTGACCCGTGTTCAAATTCTTGATAAAATAAGTTTTGATGTATGGATTTTGGTACAGGTTCTTGACTGGAAGGCTTATTCTGATAAAATTGGAGTTGCCACTACCAGAAAATTTGGCGTAAGTAATGGGTTGGCTGTCGATTGGTTCAGGGAATTGACCAAACGGAATAAGCACCAGGCGATAGAAACTCTGCATTATAGCACCCGCCATCTTATTTTTGTAAGCGACCGACAATTGATAATCTACCTTCTTCAAATCCCAGTTAAGGCAAGAACAATAGCTGGAGATATCTAGCTTACCGTTCGGGGTGAGTCCTTCTTTAATTTCTGCACCGGGGGAGGTATCGAAGTTCGGAATAAGGCCTTGCTCGGGCAGCACTTCGGGTAAAAGCACGGTAATGGTTTGGCGTGACTGATCGAGTTCGACGTTTTTAGCTGGAATGCCCACGAAAGAAACGGAAGTAATGCGCGGCCTTCCATCATCCAACTCTTTTGGTTTTTTGCAGGAGGTAGATAGCAAAGCAAGGGTTAAAACACTGACCATGCTAAAAGTCGAAAATATCAGTACTTTTTTCACAACATTCACTGGTTAAAAACAAAGGGTTGCGGAAATGTTGATCCAGTTATAAAATAGTACGCTCATTTAAACGAATAGGCTTTGATCCCAGGGGAGATAATAACCCTCCCATGATTATCAACTATATTTTGTTGTAATGTGTATAAATGAATCAGTCTAACTAGTTGACTACTGGCTACTTTAATTTCTAAATCCGTGGTATGAGTCTCCTCAGTCCTTACCGCGAAGACGTTCCCAGCAGTCGCTTGGCTCCGCCGAGTGACCCTTATGTTTTAGCCCTCTCCAGGCAGACCAACTGGCAAAAAATCATTTACGCTTTTCTGCGCCACGCCTGCCACGCCCCGGTGGACCATAGCGCCCAAAATACCAATACCGGCTGGAACAGCAAACGAAGTCCGCGCGCCAGATCCGTGTCGAGCCCGAATCCGTCGGCGTGGTTGACATACTGCGCGATATTGCCGGGAAAGACAAGGACGAAAAAGGTAGCGACCACCCAACCTGCGAGTACCCGCCACCTGGCCAAAAATACCAGCGACAAACCTAGCAAAATTTCCACGATCCCCGACAGGATCACGACCAGATCGCGGTAAATGGGCAACCATTCAGGTACTTGCGCCAGGAATTCCGTACGGGCCCAGGTCAGGTGGCTGGTGCCCGCCAGCAGCAGGAAACCGCCCAGAAGTAATCGGAAGAACGTTTGTACTTTGCTCGTTTTGCGAAGTGCCGGATCAAAAATCGACATCGTGTGAAGTAATTTAGTAGCGAGAAATTAATCAGTCCTCCTCTGCACCCAGCAGTACACCCCAGGGCTTAAGGTGATCGCTGTGGTCAAAGATTATTCTTAACACCGCCATAACAGGCAACGCCAGGAACATGCCTGTAATCCCCGCGATCAATCCGCCCACGATGACGCCGACGATGGTGGCCAGCGGATTGACGCTTACCTGGGAGCCGACGATGCGGGGCATCAAAATATTGTTATCCAGAAACTGGGCTACTGCGATGGCAATCAACACGGTAAAGATTGGGCCGAGTTCGGCAGAGGAAGCCAGCGTAATCAATACCCCAAGCAGGTTACCCAGGAGCGCTCCCACGTAAGGAATAAGGTTAAGAAAAGCAAAAAGCAAACCGATGAGCAGCGCGTGTTTGATGCCAAAAAGCATTAGCCCGCCGCCCACCAGTATGGTCATGTAGGTGATCTGAATAGCCAGTCCAACGATGTAATCCTT
The DNA here is from genome assembly GCA_038242095.1 of Cytophagales bacterium. GTDB lineage: Bacteria > Bacteroidota > Bacteroidia > Cytophagales > Spirosomataceae > Persicitalea. Next base: position 18,491 of record JBBSSJ010000045.1, on the reverse strand, counting down.
GACGACGTGCTGAATTTCGGTCAGGGCGCTCTGCACCCGGTCATACGTTTGTGGCTGAAACCACATAAGTACGAAGCGCCGGAGTAGCCCCCGGTACAGCATTAACAGAAAAATATAAAGCGGAATGAGCGTAATGAAAACGACCAACGAAGTAACTGACCCCAAGGTACCATTCAATACCAGACCAGTGTAAGTTAGCAGCTTGTTGCTCTGCTCGCTAATAAATTTGAGTTGCTGATCCGTCGAGTAACTGGTGCGGGCGGTGATCCAGGCGCTCAGCGTGGTTAGATGATTCGTTACGTTTGCGCGGATAGCGGGTAAATCAGCGACCAGAGCCGCTACCTGATCGTAAAAGAACCAGAAGATCACCCCGATAAAAGCAAAGAGAACCAAAATGCATAGGGCGATGGCTAAGCTGTTCGGTACTCGCCACCTAACCAAGAAATGGTGAATTGGCAATAAAACCAGACTGATAAAAAAGGCCATCAGCAAGGGGGCCAAGGTTTGGTTGCCCAGAACCAGCATCCAGCCCAATACAAACAAGCCCACCAGTTCGATGGATCGGCGGACGGTAAGCGGCATTTCTTTCATACAAAGCAAACGGGGAAGGTGAACTACACAGCATTACAACCTAAAATTTTGTACCAGAAGTAGTCTCAATTCGACGGTGCAACGAATCCACCAAAGCAGCCAGAACCACCGGTGGCGCGTTGTGGTCGAATGTAGGGGAGGTGTAGATTGAATCGGCCGTGACGATTGTGAGCGTGGACGCCAGCGCGGCGTCCACCTGGTGCTTTTTGCTTAATACTTCCACGCGCCCGAGTTGCGTTGGTGGGAGGGCCTCCGCCGCGGCCACCAGCTTTTGCCAATCGGCGGGTTTGGTAGGGAAAGATGCTTCCGCGTCGTTGAGTTTGACGGTAGTCCGTTCGGCGTTGACTTCGATGCTCCGCCAGGTTCCGCGCGTGGATTCGCTGAGGATGATGCCGGTGATTGTAGCCGGGGCGCAGGTCAGCAGGTATTGGCAGAACAAAAAGGCGAAGGCATGGTAGGGCATAAACAGGTAGTTAAGTGCCAAAGCAAAACGGCTTGCTAAACGTAAAAGTACACCTTTAACTACCTTCGGCGCGATATTTGCTCCCTGATATACCTGATTCGTTACTTTTGTCGAAAACAGAGAGGCATGAGCGTGTGGAAGTGGCTGCTTTGCGGGATAGTGGGGTGGCAAGTGCGGTCGCAAACGCAACTCGGGCGCGATGCTGGGCATGGCCCTGTCGCCGAACTTCACGATCAGCTACGCCTATGAGTATCCTGTGTCGGCTCTGAGCTCAGTCACGACGGGTAGCCACGAACTGTTGCTGGGCTTCGGGTTTAACAATCGGGCGGCCATTTACTGCCCGCCGATGGGTTGGTAACGAGACTTTCCCCAAGCAGAAACGCCCCGCTATTAGGGGCATTTTTCGTATCATTGCAGCCTTGATCGCAACCTACTATCAATATTTATGGATATTTCCATATTAATTATAATTCTCAGTTGCTCGGTACTGCTGTCGTATGCCTTTGACCTCATCAGTAACCGCACCAAAATTCCTTCGGTGGTGCTCTTGCTGGCCACGGGCATCGGGCTCAGGCAGGTGACGCAGTACTTTGCCATCAACATTCCTTACGTCGACATCATTCTGCCCACGCTGGGTACCATCGGGCTGATTCTGATCGTATTGGAAGGCGGGCTTGACCTCGAACTGAGCGGTGGCAAACACAAGCTCATCGGCCGCACGTTCCTTTCGGCGCTGATGGGGCTGGTGCTCAGCATGCTGGTCATCGCGGGTATTTTGTACGTTTTGATGGGCGACAGCTTCTACAATGCGCTGGTCACCGCCACGCCTTTCGCGGTTATCAGCAGCGCGGTAGCCATTCCCAGTGTGCGGGGGCTCGACTTGCGACGGCGAGAGTATATGGTTTATGAATCCTCACTTTCGGACATCCTTGGGCTGATGCTGTTCAATATCCTGGTTATTCCGAGCGGCTCTGGCTGGGAGGCGGCGGGGACATTTTTATCAAGCACGATCCTGGTCATCATCATTTCGATCATCTCCTGCTTTGTCCTCCTGTATCTCATTAGCCGCATCAGCCACCACGTCAAGTACCTGCCCATCATTTCGGTGCTTTTCATCATCTACGCGGTCGGGAAACTGTACCATTTGTCGTCCCTGCTGGCGATTCTGGTATTCGGCCTTTTCCTCAACAATACCGAACTCTTCGTACGGGGGAAACTGGATGACTACCTCAAAAATGACCTGTTTGAGCTCGAATTGGAACAGTTCAAGAAACTGACCGCCGAGAGCGCTTTTGTCGTCCGTACTTTCTTCTTTTTACTGTTTGGCTACGCGGTCGATATAAGCGAATTTGCCGATCTGGACGCCTGGATTGTGAGCGTGTTGATTCTGCTGGCAATCTTGGGCACCCGATATTTGACGCTGAAAAGCACTTTTAAAGGCAACCTCAGCCCATTGTTGTACATCGCTCCCCGGGGTCTGATTACGGTGCTGCTATTCCTAACCATCCCGCCCGAATACATGGTGAGTGGCTTCCGCAGCGGCATCCTGATGATTGTCGTGATCCTGACCGCCCTCACGATGATGGTGGCGGTAATGTCGTACAAAGGTCCTTCCGAGGAGGAGGAAGCGGAAATCGCCGAAGAGCTAGAGATAGCGGCGGAAAGCCCAAAACGGCCGCCCCCGCAGATAGAGTAGGCTGGCCTCATTTGCGAAAGCCTCGCGCTCGAAGGAAATGTTGCGGTATGCGCAGTAATGGTCGCGGTATTGGACCAGGCGAATCAGGTACTCGACCAGATACCATAAGTAGAAGGGAAGAAACCCCATTTCCAGTTGCTGACGCAGGTGAATTTGTTCGTGGTGAAGCAGCACAGGGCCAGGCTTCTTGTTTTTTATAAAAACGAAGGGGAAGATGGCCATCCCCGCCACCCACAAGAAACTGACCCGGACGACATAGCCTTTGAACGTCAAATTATATTGATTTTTTATCCTGAATAACCAAAACGTCTGCAATCTAAAATTTATCCATGATTACGACAATTGTCATCATTTTTGTCTTGGGCTACCTCGCCATCGCCCTCGAAGAAAAAATCAACATCAACAAAACGGCCTCGGCCCTTATCACGGGTGTGCTTTGCTGGACAGCATACGCACTATACAGCACCAATACCGAGGTCGTAGTCGAGGAGCTTTCCGGCCACGTGGGCGAGATTTCTGCAATCCTGTTTTTCCTGCTTGGTGCCATGACCATCGTGGAACTGATCGACGCCCACGAGGGCTTCGCGATTATTACCGAGCGCATCAAAACCCGCAATCCCCTCAACCTGTTGTGGATCATCTGTATTCTCACATTCTTTCTTTCAGCGCTGCTCGATAACCTCACGACCTCCATCGTGATGGTGTCGCTCTTGCGCAAAATAATGCCCGAAGGCGAGCAACGCAAACTTATGGCGGGTATGATTATCATCGCCGCCAACTCCGGCGGGGCTTGGTCGCCCATTGGCGACGTATCCACGACCATGCTCTGGATCGGCGGACAAGTGACCACCATGGCCCTGATTTCCAACTTGATCCTGCCCAGCATTGTTTCGCTGGCCGTGCCACTGCTCTACATGACCTTCGTCATGAAGGGTAGCTTTAAAGCCTTACCGGTGCTATCGAGCGCGGAAACTGCGCCTAATTTCGACGCAGACAAAGGCGTCTCACGCGGACAGGGCCGTCTGATGCTTTTCGCGGGTATACTCGGCCTGTTGTTCGTGCCCGTCTTCAAAACCGTTACCCATTTGCCGCCTTACATGGGCATGCTGCTTTCGCTGGGTGCGCTTTGGGTACTTTCCGAACTTATCCACAAGGACAAGGACGAGGAGGATCGGGTTCCCTACACGCCAGCCTACGCATTAAGCAAAATCGACGTGCCCAGTATCCTGTTTTTTCTCGGTATTCTGGCCGCCGTGGGGGTGCTGGAAGCCACGGATGTACTCAGCGACCTGGCCGGGCAACTTAACGCGCTGGTTGGAAATCTTGACGTGATCGTGGTTGTAATTGGCGTGGTATCGGCCATCGTCGACAACGTCCCGGTTGTGGCCGCCGCCATGGGCATGTACGACCTAGGTACCTATCCCACCGACCACAAGCTGTGGGAATTTATGGCCTACTGCGCCGGAACGGGCGGAAGTATGCTGGTTATTGGTTCGGCCGCGGGCGTAGCCGTCATGGGCATCGAGCGGTTGGATTTCGTCTGGTACTTAAAGCGCATTACCCTCCTGGCCATGATGGGGTATCTGGCAGGCGCAGGAGTTTATTTATTGATGTTTTAGAGGAGAGGCACAAAGGTCCAAAGGTCCAAAGGTCCAAAGTGGCCTTGGGGCGATAGGAATCAGATGGATACGATCTCATATCTCATAATTCATATCTCATATCTAAAAAACTCATTTTTTCTTCGCGCCTCGCTTAATCGGCCGGCCGTATTTGGCCATTTTTTCGGCGGCGATGTCACGGCGGACATTTACCTTTTTGTTCTTGTCCGATTTTTCGTGGAAAGCCGGTCCAATGTCGTCGCGTTTGGGGGTTTTGACGATGACGTTCCGCATGGTGGATTTGGGCACTTCATCGCGGGTCAGTACGTAGGAAATTTCCAGTTGCTCCGGCAGGGGTTGCAACGGAATTTTTTGCCCCATCAATGCTTCGATTTTCTCTTTGGATTCTTCTTCGGCTTCGGTAATAAAACTCAGCGCGATGCCGTCCTTATCGGCCCGGCCCGTACGGCCGATGCGGTGGATGTAGTTTTCGGGCTCTTCGGGTAAATCAAAATTTATGACGTGCGAAACGTCCGCCAAGTCCAGGCCCCGCGCCACGATGTCGGTCGCGATCAGGACCAAATCCTCGCCTTCCTGAAACTTCCTTACGGTCTCGAAACGGTTGTTCTGCGCTTTGTTGGAGTGTATCACGCCCACCTGATCGGGAAAACGTGACTCCATTTCCTCAAAAACCTGATCGGCCATTTTCTTGGTACTTACGAACACCAGCACTTTGGTCATGTCCAAATCTTGCGTGACCAGCATTTTCAGAAGATTGATTTTGGTATTGAAATTAGGTACTTCGTAGCCTTTCTGTTCGATGCGATCCACGGGCGTACCCGCCGGGGCAGCCTCGATGCGAAGCGGCGCGTTGAAATGCACCGCCATCAGTGATTCCACTTCCTCCGTCATGGTGGCCGAAAAGAGCAGGTTCTGCCGCTTCGGGGGCAGGAGGTCGAGTACGGTGTTCAGCTGCGAGCGGAAACCGAGATTCAGCATTTCGTCCACCTCGTCGATCACGAGTTTTTTGATGCCCTTTGCTTTCAGCGATTTGTTCATCACCAAATCGATCAACCGCCCTGGTGTGGCCACAACTACATCGGCCCCGGCCATCAGCTCGGCCATTTGGCTCTTGATATTGGTCCCGCCGTACACCCCGACGATCTTCAAGTCCAGATACGTCGCCAGTTGTTGAATCGTTTCCACGACCTGCACCACCAGCTCGCGCGTCGGCACCAGGATCAATTGCTGTGGCAGTCGGTCCTTGGAAAACTGCCACTGCCGCAAAAGCGGTAGTAAATACGCCAACGTTTTGCCAGTGCCCGTCTGCGCGATACCGCACACATCGCGGCCCGACATCACGGCCGAAAATACTTTTTCCTGAATGGGCGTCGGCTCGGTAAAGCCCAGATCGTCCAGCGCATTAAGCAGCGGCTTGTTGAGGTTGAGGTCGTTGAAAGTCATGGGGCAAAGATACCTATTCACTGGCACAAAATTTTAAACCCCCTCACTATCAACTAACCAAACCGCACCATGAATTTCGACATCGACACCAAAGGACAAACCCAGGACCAACAGCCCGGCCACGAAAAAGCAATGGATCCGCAGCCGGTCGTCATCCGCGACAACTACCGGGGTAGCGGCAAGCTCGACGGCAAAGTGGCGCTCATCACCGGTGGCGACAGCGGCATCGGCCGCTCGGTCGCCGTGCACTTCGCCCGCGAAGGAGCCAACGTCGCCATCGTGTACCTCGACGAAAACCAGGATGCCCAAGACACCAAAAAAATGGTCGAGGATGAAGGCAAAAAATGTCTGCTGATTCAGGGCAACATCCGTCAGGAAGACTTTTGTAAAAAAGCGGTCGAGAAAACCATGAACGAGTTCGGCCAGCTCAATGTGCTGGTCAATAACGCCGCCGAACAGCATCCGCAGGAAGACATCCGTGATATTTCAAAGGAGCAACTCGAAGGTACCTTCGCCACTAATATTTTTCCGATGTTTTACTTCGTACAAGCCGCCTTGCCGCACTTGCAAGAAGGCGATACGATTATCAATACTACCTCTGTTACCGCCTACCGGGGCAGCGCTAGCCTGCTCGATTACTCTTCCACCAAAGGAGCCATCGTGGCCTTTACGCGCTCACTTTCCGGCAATCTGGCCGACAAAGGCATTCGCGTCAACGCCGTAGCGCCCGGCCCGATTTGGACGCCACTGATTCCGTCGACCTTTGACGCCAAAAAAGTAAAGACGTTTGGGAAGGATGCCCCCTTGGGGCGGCCCGGTCAGCCGTGCGAAGTGGCGACCTGTTACGTATTTCTGGCCTGCGAAGACGCCAGCTATATGACGGGACAAGTACTGCACCCCAACGGCGGTGATGTTTTGAATGCGTAGGCTGCATAAAGCTGACAGCCCATTCCATTGCGGGTTTCAAACGCTGTCAGCGTTAACGAAATAACGAACTAGTACTTCCGAATAATGACTACCCCGGCAATAATCAGCACGATCCCGAGGATTTTCATGGCGTTGATCGGATTGGGCTGAGCGACCAGAATGTTGTTGTGTTCCAGCACTACAGACATGATCATTTGTCCGGCTACTATTAGTCCGAACGTTACACCCGGCCCTAGCCTTGGGAACGCCAGGATGGTCACGGTCACGTAAAAGGCTCCCACAATTCCCCCAAACCAGACGTAGCCCGGCGCGTCCCTGATTCCGGACAAGGATATCGACTGCCGGGTGATCAGGATATACATAATCAAACCGATTGTGCCCACCACAAAGGAAAGCATGGCCGCGTATACAGGATTGCCCGCCGCTTTACCCAGCCGTGTGTTCATCCCGGCCTGAATAGGCAGAAAGATGCCTGACACAAAGACGAGGAGGATCCAGATGAGTTGGTTCATGCAGCAAGGTACGCTTATTTCAGAATCGTCGCCGCCAATTTCTCCTCTACGACCTTACCGTCTTTCAGCGAGACAAAGTAGGCGTTGTCTATATCGGTCACCGACACGACTTTGAACACTTTGCCGTTTTTGAAGATAATGCCCGCCTTATCGTCGATGGCGTAACCCGGCTTGAAGATGCCGTTTTCAATGTTTTTGAAGTACAGCGGCCGACGGTATTCCTCGCTGTGGTAATGCGGACAGTGGCTGAACGGCAAAAAGCCTAAACCCTCCACGACGCTCAACTCCGAGGGCCGCGAATCGGTGGTACCATTGTCGAACCAGCAAAGTGACCCGGCGCTGCCGCCCGCCAGCACGATGCCCTTTTCCAACGCTTTTTTGAGCACTTTATCGATGCCCTGCGCCTGCCAAATCGCCATCATGTTGAGCGTATTGCCGCCGCCCACGACGATGGCGTCCACGTTGAGCAACACTTCTTCGAAGGATGTTTTTTGGTTGTAAGAGCTGATCCATACTTTCTGCACCGAAGGCTCCACCGAAAGGTCGTGGACCAGTTCGTACCAGCGGATAATGCCCGGTTCGCTATCGCCGGAGGCCGTCGGCAGGAAACAAATCTTGGGACGTACCTTGCCGGTGAGCTTGATAATTTCCTTGATGAACGGTTTGGTCGGTCTGCCGCCGCTGGGAAAGATGTACTGGTCTTGCGCCTGAAGCATGCTGGTGCTAAGTAGTAGAGAGAGAAGGAGTGTTTTCATGATTAAAAAAACAAGATACAATTATGTTGCCCTATTTTCGGGAGGAAAACTGCTTTTCTATTTGGAAAATAGGAGCGGGCCATCCCTCCGACGGTACTATACTTTGGTACGTGGTTCATCTTCGAAAGCCTACGGAGCACCATCTCCCCGATTTCATTTGTCGTGAATTCAGTTAGCTAACTTTAACCCCACAATCCCAACGACTATTAACAGAGCAGAAAGCATCCGCCAAATGCTGGAAGAGTCTCCGAAGAAAAGTATACCTACGAACAGCGTCCCAACTGCGCCAATTCCGGTCCAAACGGCGTAGGCGGTTCCTATTGGGATGGTTTTCTGAGCCAGCCAAAGAAAGACACCGCTCACAATCATTGAAATTACCGCGATGGTAACCCCGATAACTTTTGAAGACATCGTCTGCGACAGTTTCAATCCCAGAGGCCACCCTATTTCAAAAATTCCTGCTATGATTAAATAGATCCAGTTCATTTTTTTATTTTCCTTAACAACCCTTTCAACGTGCGACTAATGGGCTGAGGTTTGGCGACGGTCACAAGTTAAGGGAGTAGCAACTTTCGGCTAAGCCTAGCAAATCAAAAGTACAAATAACTTCTGTCCGACGGTCCTAAGGTTTCCTGACAAAATCGAATTTCGCCGGGCCCTGCGAAAAATGGAAGGCCGGCTGGCCGTCTTTGTCGAAGAAATTCATCGCAATCCCTGCGGTCTCGAACCCAAAGCTCGTCTCCGAATAGGCCGTGAGCGGAAAAGCGCCCTGTCCGGTGGCTTGTCCGAAGAGCTTACCATTCTGGACAGACACCTTGATGTCCAGCGGAAAACCCGCCGCCGCGTAATTTCCCTCGTAGCGGCGCAGCACGGCTTCCTCTACCGCTACCGTCGTTTTTGCGGTAAGGTCGGGGTACTCAATAGGATTGCCGTAGGCTGCGTTCAGGAGCTGAATCGAAATGTCATTGGGACTCAGTTGTTTTTGGCCGTTGACTACCTGTACGATCAGGGTTTTGTCGGCGGGATCGTACCAAACAACGGAGGAGAAACTCTCGATGCCTCCGCCATGTCCGTATAATGTTTTGTTCCCGTAAGGGGCCGTCGTCAGACCAAACCCGTAGCCTTCTTTAATTTCCATCATTTGGGCCAGACTCTCGGCCGAAACTAGCTTACCATTAAAGAGGGCTTCGTAAAATTGAGCAAGATCGCTGGTTGTCGTCGCGATGCCCCCGGCGGCGGCGGCCCAGTCCATGTTCCATTCAGGTTTGGTGGCTACCCATTTCGCTCCGTCGGTCAGGTAGGATCGTGCGAAGTTCTTCCGATCAGCGGGCCGTCCGTAGAACGTATCCTTCAAGCCGAGCTTTGTCAGGATGCGCTGCTGCAACTGATTTTCGTAAGTGTCGCCGGTGATTTCCTCAATGATATAGCCGAGCAGCATATAGTTGGTGTTGCTGTACTCGTATTTCGCGTCGGGCGCAAAATCGATTTTCAACGTTTTGAAGCGTTCCAGCAACTGCGCCTTTGGCATGGGACCGGCCACTTCCTGCATAAACGTGGGGCTACTGGTGTAGTTGAACAACCCGGAACGGTGCCGGAGCAACATCGTGAGCGTGATTTGATCAGCGTTGGGGATGCCGGGGTAAAACCGCGCCAGCTTATCATCCAGCTTCATTTTGCCTTCCTCCACCAACTGCATGATGATCGTGGCCGTGTACGTTTTAGTGATCGAGCCAATCAGGAACTGCGTCTGCGGGCTGTTTTTGATCCCCGCTTCCCGATCCTGGTAGCCCGCCGATCCCTGGTACAGCAGCGCGCCATCCCGCTTGACCATCGCATCGACGAAAAACAATTCCTTTTGGTCATACACCGAAAAAAGACTGTCCAGCGCCTTGGTGTCGACGGTTTGGGCGGAGGTGCAAGAAATGGTCCCTAATAAAATAACGGCAAGTAGTAGGTTTCTCATAAAATGGGAATTTCGTAGTAGCTAAACAGTAGTGTACCTTTTCCCTTCGCGTAACGGATGCTTGGCTGGCGGGCTTAGGTCACGCAAAAACGGAAAACCCGGAAGAAGTAACCCAGAAAATAGGACAAGCGCTTGCTTTTTGAGGATTTGTGGTCGATAAGAGCGTTATGGAAAATAGGGTGGTGGGCCCTTCAACGGGCCGCGCATTTCTGCAATGATCCCAAGCAAGAACGGTTGCTCAAATTGGAAGGAATTTTCCTGCAACCTACTACACTACTCAAACGCCGATAAAATAGGTTTGCCTCGCCACGGCTGCGGTTCCTTTAGTCCCAGGATCCAGGCGATCGTTGCCGCGGTATCGTAGGTAATGATGACATCTTTTATCTCCTGGTCTTTTTTTACCCCTGCTCCAGCGATAATCCACGGGATGGAAACCTCGCCCAACGATTTTCCGCCGTGTCCTTTTCCAGCTCCACCGTGATCGGAAGTGACCATGATAATCGTTTGGTCTGCGATTCCGGCCTCCTTGACGGCTTTGACGATTTCGCCTATTCTGCGGTCGACATTTTTGAGCTCTTCCTTGTAAGCTGGACTCATAAATCCATCGTTATGAAGTTTGTCGTCCGGTGCGCTGAAATGGATAAAGGTGAGTAAGGGTTTCTCGCGCTTGATAAGGGTCGCCGCCGTATCAGCCGTGAAGTCATCTGCTCCGGTAGCCACGAAGTCGATGGCGTCTTGTTCGATCAGGTACTTTATTCCCTCCCAGGTGTACACTACGGCGGTTTTAGCGTCCGGTTTTTGATCTCTTACCACGCTAAAAATGCTTGGAAACAGACCGTACTTGGTTTTTGTTACCGGCTCTATTTCGGGAACCTTGCTTCCCCATTCGGTAAAGCCGTGTTCGGTTGGCCCGGCACCCATTAGCATCGACGCCCAATTTACCGCGCTGGAAGAAGGCAAGACCGTGCGGGCGCTCAGCGACCATGAACCTTCCTTCATCAATTTCTTGAGTTCTGGCATATTCCCTTCCGGGATCGCCTGGGCACCCAGCCCGTCACAGCCAATAAGAATGACGTGTTTTACCCCACGTACCTGGGCCTGAAGGGCGGTGCCCGACACGATGAACCATACGAATATTAACAGTTTCTCCATGAGTGGTGTCAAGAGTTGATCGTTTAGGCGAATGTCGGACTTAAGCAGCAGAAAGAGGAGGTATTGTTTGTAATACCCGACGAAGCAAACTTCAAATATTAGGGGAATTTGTCAGATTGGGCTAAAAATGAAAGTGTTATGACGATTTTCATTCCCAACGAGGTATTGGCATAAACCAAACTCTCGACCACCGATCTCAAAATTGAATTGGCCGCATGCCGTCTGTAACTGCCGACAATCGCAGGCCCGCTACTCACGTTTCTGCGCAAAAAGCCATTCCATCAAGTTTGCAGCAGGTCTGTGGGGACACAGAGCACGGATTATCCGCAGACCATAAAGTAGAGTTGTACAATTGGACAACTTTGACTATTTTTACATTTCATGAGCAAGAAAATAAGAGAGGTTTTTCTGTACAGAGAGTACTTCATTGACTTCTTCAACAAGCAGAGTCAAAAAGTGAAAGATAAAATTCTGTGGACTTTCAGGCTCATAGAATCACAGGCTCGGGTACCGGAAGACTATCTGAAGCATATGGAGAGCACTGACGGCCTGTATGAAATCCGAGTTAAGTTGGGAAGTGATGCCTTCCGCATCTTTTGTTTCTTCAGTGAAGGAAATCTAATCGTATTGGCAAATGGCTTTCAGAAAAAGTCCCAGAAAACGCCGAAGTCTGAAATTGAAAAAGCATTAAAAATCAAGCACGCGTATGAAAGAGAACAGTAATTTGAAATCGCTGGATCAGTTTATAATCGAAGAATACGGCGAAGAAGGCACCGCTAAAAGAGACAAGTTTGAGGAGGGATACGAAGCCTTCAGGTTGGGATTCATGATCCAACAGGCAAGGCTCAAAAAAGGCATGACGCAGGAACAACTCGCCGAGAAATGCGGAACCAACAAGGGGTACATCTCCAAAATCGAAAACGATTTGAAAGAAGTTCGACTATCGACCCTACAAAAAATCGTTACCCTGGGACTTGGCGGGCACTTGGAGCTTTCGATTAAGTTGTGAAAAGGAGCTGGGGATGGACAGGCGCTAGAATAAGTGTTGAAGTGTCGTCCCATTTGGCAAACAAGATTTTTGTTTACTTTGGCTAAAAATAAAATTGATCCTAGAGTCCAATTCTGTATGAACGTCAAAGAAAATCACGAACCGATCCCACCTCTAAAGCGTGGAAGGCTAAATAGCTATTCCCCTGTTGATATTAAGCGATGGGGAGTGCAACGTTTCTTAGATGCAGTTTGCGAAAAGGAGACTATCCCGATTCCTGACTTAGGCTTTAGCGAAGAAGAAAACCGTCGGATGGATGAGGTATTGAACGAGGAAAGAGAAGCGTCAAGAGATGATTGCCCTGTATTTGGATATGGAACTACACACAACTGACAACGATTTCAACCATTTGCTCCCGTTGGGATTGGATTTGCATAATTCTTAAAGAACGAGAGCCCGCTAGTCGCGTTTCTTCGCAAAAAGCCAGACCATCAAGCCGGGAGTGCCTTTGAGAAGGATCGCAACCGAAAGGTTTGAGTAGTCGGTAGTGCAGCTTTTCGCCCTGACGGCTTACGTACGTCCGGGCTTCGAATTGGTTGGCCAGTAGCTGTACATTGCCAGGAACTTGGGTCAATACGTAGCCTTGCAGCGCGAGCCGGAAGCCGAAAAAAAGCGTAGCGCCAAACGCTGCCAGGCTCACCAGGCTCATGAAACCTGACGAAAATTGATTCGTATTCTTAATGGCTTCCCGGGGAGGCAACGCTTTGGCCTCCTCGCGGAAATTCAGGATATAAAGCACCGGCAACAGGGTACTCGCCAGAAAGGCCCCTTGGTTGATCTTGTCCAGTACCTCGTTTGACCAGCGCTCGAGATACAGTAGGATTAGCGAGTAGGTAGCCATTAAAATAACGGCCAGTATCAAACCCCAAATACTAGCTATCTTCAACCAGAACCTTTGGCTGACTTTTGAAAAAATAAGGGCAAGTGCGTAGGCGAAGCTGGTCCCCGAAAATACCGTGAGGACCAGCGGACGGTACTTTTCGAATTCCCTGAAATGCAGCAATAGGGCGTAGCCGACGCTTACCATAGCAATATTAACTACCGTAGCCAGCACACCCGTCCAAAAAGCGATACTGTACTCCTTGGCGTGGTAGTATTTTAAACAAAACAGGAAACCAATCAGTGAAACCAGACTCGTTACCAAATACCAGTTTGGCGCGGAGGATTGCGAATAAATTTGGAGCCCGATCAGGAAGTGAACGGCAACCTGCCACAAGCCGCAGGCGACAGAAAGTCCCAGAAAGAAGTTCGCGAAAAGATAGGAATCTCGGTTCATCGTGTTCTCGTGCTTAGCCGTGCCCAAACCCTGATTAAGTATAGCGTTTCTTCACAAAAACCGTAAAATTTATTCGTTGAAAGGCCGCTGGCTGGGAATAGCGGAGGGAGGAGCTAACCGGTGCCGCTTCTCTGTCTGACGGTTAGGTATTTAACTGACCAAAAAAGGGGAATGGGGTATGCCGCGAGGCTGACCGTTGCGGGGCCGGCCTTCCGGCGGCCCTTTTGTGATTAGTACGCAGTATCTCCTTGGGGGAGCATGCGCACAACTTGGTGACGGCGCAAGATTGCGGGTAGCTAGTAGCAAAGGGACATTGAATCAAGCATTTGGCTTGACTCTCGCTATTAAATCTCTCTGGTGAAAATACGCTATGATCTCTTCCTTTGACATTTTCGCCAGCTTTTCACTCAACTCATTCCTCTGCTGACGCATGTATTTCACTGCGTCAAACTCTTTTTCAATTGTCGTTTTCATAATTCATGAACTCTCTGGGTGAACGAATCTCCAATTCTTGATAGCCGTTACTCAAATTTACCGAGTTGTAGCCGCGTATTCTCTGAACGTTTACGATGTGCTTGAAATTCCAGCTAACGAGATAATCCGCTCCGTTGATTGTTGCCAAGGCGATATGCAGGCAATCCGCGTAGCTAGTAGGGCCAACTACTTTTTCTGAAATATACTCGTTAGCCAAATCGACCACTTCATCTGTTATCTGCAAGAACTCAGTAAATTCAGTTTTTATACCTATTACCAAATCTCGAACCTTTTTGGGAGCGTTGACCAATTCATCCTGGGTAACGGTGGAGAAGAGCAGGGTGAACTCTCCCTTTTCAAGTTTCTCAAACATCGGGGTAGTGAACTCAGTAAACTCCTCGTCGTAGTAGCCACCAAAAACCGAGGTATCCAGATAGAGTCTTTGTTTCATGTCTGCAATTTGCGAAATAAACGGCAGTAGCCGCAAAAACTGAATTCAGAAGTACCAGAATTGGCCGTTGTTCGTAGTGTCCAACACTGCGAACAACAAATATTGAGCCGTTTGTAACGGCCTCTGCTATCTAGTTTACGCCTCTGCTCCTTCTTATTTACACTTTGCTGTTTGGAAAAATAGTGGTGGGCCGTTCAACGGGGCCGACCGTCGGCGGCTTTTTTATAAATAGTACGCAATCTCCCTTCGGAAGACATACGCACAACTTAACGGCAGTGGAAGACTACGAAGAGCAGGGGTATTTACTAAAAGTGGTCCAAGACTTTTTCGAGGGTTCTGTTAACTTACAAGTCGAGCGAATACACCGCGAGCAAGAGCAAGAAGGGACAAGGAAAAAAAGGACTAATAAAAATAAATTTATTAGTCCTTTTTTTAGAGCACAGCTAGGGGTGGTCCGCCGGTGCGGTGGTTTATGCTTGAAGAAGAACTTGTGACAGTCAATTTTCCTCTCGCGTGTCTCGTTTCCGTTTTCGCGAGTGCTTCCAGGGCTTGTTCAAAAGGGTATTCTCTCTCAATGACGATCTTTATTTCACCGTTCGCCATGGCGGTCACGAGGTCCACCATTTTTTGCTGCGTGTCAATGCTGTGCCCCATTTGTTGTACCAGTATAGATCGCTCCGCAGTAACCATGTCATTGTCGCCTGACACCGTGATGAGTTTACCACCGTCCTTCACCACTTTGATGCTGTCAATTCCCGTTCCGGGCTGAATGGCCAGCGCGGCGGTGACTCCGCCGTCAGACCACGCCATGACCTGGTTCTTCCAGCCCGTGTCATTGTAATCTACCGCCTTTTCAACTCCAAGCGCTCTCAGATAGTGGTAGTTCTTTTCCGAGGTTGAAGCCGCTACCCGGATTCCCCTTTTAACTGCCAACTGTATGACAAATGTACCTATCGCTCCGGATGCCCCCGCAATGAAGAGGCTGTCCGAGCTGTCGAGGTCTACGGCCCTGATGCATTCCAGGGCTGTTTTACCCGCAATCGGAACGGCTGCCCCCTTTGCAAAGCTCAGCTCATCGGGCAGAGAGATCAATACGGCTTGTTTTGCCACGGCATATTCGGCCCAGCTTCCCCCCTGGGGCTGCAAGATGGTGGTGAACATCACGCTATCCCCAACGGCAAAATCATCGACCTTACTTCCTATCTCTGTAATTACACCCGAACCTTCAGACCCGATGGTATAGGGGAATTCCACGTCCATGGGAATGAAATATCTGTCGTGAATTCCCACACCGAATGCTTCCACCCTTACCAGGGCTTCGTCCGCTTTAATTGCAGGAAAGGCGACGTCCTGCAATTTCACATCCTGGGTCGTTGCGTCCGTCCGTACGAATGCTTTCATTTTTTTTACCATGATTTTAAATAAGTGAGGTAGGGGTTGTGTTGTAATTTGAATTGTGTGTTGTCAGGCGAAGTCAGACGCATATCTTTAAGTTTTCTATAAGTATCTTAATGATGTGTGAATTAACTTGTAAAGAACGCTATTCCTTTCTTTTGAAAGAATGAGACGAGCAGCTCCGTGTCTTTTCTGATCTCTTCGATTTTTTCTACCAACCCGATACCTCGGCAAGTATAGCGTTTCTGCACAAAGACCGTAAAATTTTTTCGTTGAAAGGCCGCTGGCTGGGTACAGCGGGAGGAGAAGATAGCTGGTGTTGTTCGTAATGTTTACACTACGAACTC
This sequence comes from Cytophagales bacterium, assembly GCA_038242095.1. Taxonomy (GTDB): domain Bacteria; phylum Bacteroidota; class Bacteroidia; order Cytophagales; family Spirosomataceae; genus Persicitalea. Next base: position 2,379 of record JBBSSJ010000045.1, on the reverse strand, counting down.
CAAGTATTAGGCCGTTTGTAGCGGGACCGATCGGCGGCGGCCTACTTATAATTATTTCGCAGTTTCCTTTCGGAAGATGTACGTACAATGCAATGGCGGTGGAAGACTACAAAGAAAGGAGTCAATAGACTACTAAGTTTGTGGCATTGAAAATCACCATCTCTCGATCGTGCTCAAAAAATTGAAGTATCTCGTCTAAATTGGCTTCAAATAGGTCTATCAAATCGTTGTTTTTTATATTCCCCATTGCTACTAGAAGTACTCGTGGGGGACTGCCTTTCGCCCAGAAGTAGTCGGCAAAATCCTCGTCTTTTGTTACCACAACTCTGCCTTCATCGATGGCTATGCGCCGAATTTCGGAATCAGCGAGAAATTGCGCTTTTGGGTAATCCATGGTATGCGTAGCGTTCTAGCCCTTCCTTCTCAAATACGCAGCTAATACTGGAGGCAATTGGGTGTCGACAATGAACTTAGCCATAAGGATAAAAATCAAGCGGCCTTCTGAGCCAACGGTATGATCGTCCTGGTATTAGCGATATGCGCAGCGTATTGTAAACAAGCCTTTATATCTTCACTTTCGAGGTAGTTGTAGTCTGCCAATACCTCGTCCTCACTCATCCCTGCTGCCAGCAATTCGAGCAGTTGCGCCACAGTGAACCGCATATTACGGATGGTAGGACGCCCGTTGCATACGTCAGAATTGATTGTAATCCGCTCCATGGATTGATTCATAGCGAGTTCGGTTTTTTACAAATGTAGCGAAAAGTGCTCAGGAGGCGAGAGTAGGTTGAATCGGTTGGGCTTCGGGCCGTTCAATCGGACCGGCCATCGGCGGTCTTTTTATAACTGGTACGCAGTCTCCCTTCGGAAGGCATACGCACAACGCGTCGGCGGGGGAAGACTACGAAGTACGAGGGGGTAGACGACTACGAAGGCCGGAATAAGAAACTACTGCCTGGGAACCATAATTCATTTATATAGGTATAGCTAAATAGGACAGATTAATCAGCTACCGTTATGAAAATGAAATGGAAAGGTTTTCTTCTTCTTGGCTGCATAGTATTTGCTGGCAGCTGTCAGAAAGATGATGCAAATGATCCGAATGTAGTCTGCAACAAGACTATCCCAACCACAAAAGCACCGCAGAGCGAAGTGACTGCTTTGAAACAATACATCGATTCGAGTGGAATCAAGGCTACGGCGGACGATAGGGGATTCTACTATACCATCGACTCACCTGGGGCCGGAGCTAAACCTACTTTGTGCTCGAATGTTACGGTTAACTACCGGGGCACGCTGACGGACGGCAGTACGTTTGAAACCGCCTCGGATGTAAGCTTCGACTTATCAGACCTTATTTTAGGCTGGCAGCAGGGTATTCCCTTGATCAGCCCCGGTGGCAGTATCACGTTGTACTTACCGCCGAGTCTGGCGTATGGATCACAAGCCCAACCGGGTATTCCGGCCAACTCGATACTTATTTTCAAGATAGATCTTACCCGCATTAATTGATGAATGACAGGGTGTCCTGTCCGGTAAGCCTATCGATAACTAGTTCCACACCTTGTTTTGTGGAACACAGACCTGCTCCACCTTTACGCGCGAATCCATCAATACCGACAAAAGGTCGCGCTGCCAGATCCTGTATTTGCGTTCAGGCTCATCTACTTTAATATAAGGTAGTACCTTGGTATGGTAAGTGTTCAAGTCCCATAAAATAACACGGCTGGTGTACTCATTGAGGCTGGCATGAGGTAATCAGTGTTGTTCATAGGGTTTTATACTACGAACCTCAAATAAGAGACCACCGAGGGGCGGCCCCGTTGAGTGGCTGCCGTTGCCTGGTTTACTCCTCTGCGTTACGGGTTTATGTTCCGCTGTCCGGAAAAATGGTGGTGGGCCGTTGCAAACGGCCTTTTTATAAATAGTACGCAGTCTCCCTTTGGAAGACATACGCACAACGCTCGTCGGTGGAAGACTACAAAGAACGAGGGAAGACTACGACGAACGGGGGCGCAGCACAGTGCCGGAGATATAGTACGGAAAACCAAGTGTTGGTTAGTTCTCCATCAAAGGTATGATGTCATTGAAATTATTTTGAACACCTTGTTCTGAAAACTCAGAGGATATTTCTAAATGTATCATCTCTCTGTCATTCTTCCAATAAATAATGCTATAAAATGCAATTGCCATTTGAACATTTAATTCTAAATTATTTGATTGAGATTTGAAATCCCATTCCTCCTTAATTTTAACATTTTTAATGTCATTTATATCAACTATTGAAGAGTAAATCTTAAAAATCTTATTTATCTCGGTAAGATTATATTTTTCTATTTCACTTTCTAGGACGTCTTCATAACTAATATATGGCAAATG
>JBBSSJ010000044.1:0-20487 GCA_038242095.1 Cytophagales bacterium | reverse complement strand
CGTCAGTTTGCTGGAATTGCTGAAGCAGTACATCGGCGATAAGTACGACAAGCCCGGCGCGGTGTTCCTCGGTTGTGTCCACCGCATCGACCGCCCCGAGAGCGGGTTGGTGGTATTCGCGCGTACTTCCAAGGCGCTGGAACGCATGAACGAGATTTTCCGTAAGCGCGAGGTCCAGAAAACCTACTGGGCGATTGTGCAGCGCCGTCCGGCTAATAAAAAGGGTAAGCTGGTGCATTGGCTCATCAAGGACGAGCGCCGCAACGTCACGACGGCCTACGACGAGGAAGTACCCGGCAGCCAGCGCGCCGAGCTGAGCTACCGCGTCATGGGCGAAATTAATAAGTTTTATCTCCTTGAAGTGACGCCCGTCACGGGCCGTCCGCACCAAATCCGGGTACAGCTAGCCAGCATGGGCAGTCCGATTCGGGGGGATGTGAAATACGGCTACGCCAAACCCAACGAAGACGCCAGCATCAACCTGCACGCCCGGCGGCTGTACTTTGAGCATCCGGTCAAGAAAGAGCCGATGATCTTAAAAGCAGGCCTGCCGCTCGACCCTTTCTGGGAGGAGTTTCTACCGATGGATACCGAAGTCGTGGATCTCGACAGACTAAAATACCTGCACGAGTAGCATGTGGGAAAAGCTAAAAAGGCGGTGGGAGGTTGAAAGCAACGGGGATGTAGTAATAATCCTACTGGTTTTTGCCTGCACGGGTTTTTCGATCATGTACCTCAAGCGCTGGTTGTATGACTTGGTAGGGTTGGACGATAGCACGTCGGCCTGGCTGCGGTGGGGCGTGGCAATCTTCGTTATTTTACCGCTGTATCAGGTGATACTGCTAGTATGGGGCTGGGTTTGGGGAAAATTCGACTTCTTCTGGCGCTTTGAGAAAAAAATGATAGCCCGGCTGAGCGGGCTATTCAAGTTTGGAAAAAGGTAAGGAAAAGTGTTAGGCGACGTCCGTGGTAGCGATGTCAGTCATCATGCGGCCCGCTACTTTCTCCACCATGTTGAACACTCCCTGGATTGCGCCAAAAACTACACAAAGGGGCAAGATGACAGGCAGGAAAATGAACCACTGCATGGCCATCGAAACGTTGAACTTTTTCATGTGAGGTGTCTTCATTTTAGGGATTGGGTTTGGGGACAATAGGTTCTTCCTAAATGGTCTGGCTAAGCAGTTTTGCCAAAAGTAAACAAAGTTTAAAATGAATTTTGTTTCAAACGATCTATGATTATTACTATAACCATAAAACCGCTTTCCTTGTTACAGGATTTATAAAAAAAACGTCTTTGATTTGGATTAAAGGTGTTAATTTGATTTACAGGCTCGCTGACTCACACACCAACACACCAAACTCTTGATTCGATACTAACAAGCTAAAATGCGTAGGCTTCTACTCCGTAGCATTGACTGACGCATAAAAATAATTATAAAAAATAGAATGACCACCTCCGACATCATCCATTTATTACCCGACGCAATCGCCAATCAGATTGCGGCCGGGGAAGTCGTGCAGCGGCCGGCTTCTGTGGTGAAGGAATTGCTCGAAAACGCCATCGACGCGCAGGCCCGCAGCGTGCAGGTCATTATCCGCGACGCGGGCAAAACGCTCATTCAGATCATCGACGACGGCTCAGGTATGTCCGAGACCGACGCCCGCATGTCGTTCGAGCGCCACGCCACTTCCAAGATCCGCAACTCTGACGACCTTTTCAAGATCAAAACAATGGGCTTCCGGGGTGAGGCGCTCGCCTCCATTGCCGCCGTGGCGCAGGTGGAGCAGCGCACCCGCCGCGCCATCGACGAAATCGGTACCATGATCCGCATCGAGGGCTCGGAGGTCAAAACGCAGCAATCGGTTGCGACGCTTCCGGGCACGAATTTACTGGTCAAAAATCTTTTCTTCAATGTTCCGGCCCGGCGCAACTTCTTGAAATCCAATTCGGTCGAGATGCGGCACGTCCTGGATGAATTTCAGCGCGTGGCGCTGGCGCATCCCGAAGTGGGTTTCTCGCTTTATCATAACGACGTCGAAGTTTTCAATCTTTACGGAGGGAAACTCATCCGCCGCATCGTGGATATGTTCGGCAAGAACTACCGCGAGCAATTGGTTTTTTGTCAGGAAGATACCTCATACATCAGCGTGCGGGGCTACATCGGCAAGCCCGAGTTTGCGCGTAAGACACGCGGCGAGCAGTATTTCTTCGTCAACGAACGGTACATCAAGCACAGCTACCTGCACCACGCCATCATCAGTGCCTACGAAGGGACTTTGCCTGAAGGCAGCCATCCGTTCTACGTGCTGTTCATCGAGATCGATCCCTCCCACGTCGACATCAACATTCATCCTACCAAAACTGAAATAAAATTCGACGACGAGCGGGCGGTCTACGCCATCATTATGGCGGCCGTGCGCAAGGCAGTGGGCGTGTATAACCTCACTCCGCCGCTCGACTTCGAGGACAACGTCAATTTCCTGAACCAGTCGCCGCGCCCGACGCCCGACGCCCCCGCACCCCGGCCCGTGCAGCCCGACTGGGCATCACCACCCCGCGAAAGCAGCGGCAGCAAGCGGCAGGCGGGCAATCTCACTAATTGGAATAAGCTTTTCGAGGGATTAAAAAGTCCCGACGATGCCGCCCGGCAGCAGGCGGCCATTGAGCTCGACCAAGCCGTGGCGGCGCGGCCGGCGTACCAGCCGCAGTCCATCACGCTGGCGAGCAAGATCAATCGCCTGACGCCCGACGCGGTGTCAAGCCCTGAGAAGGACGACGTGCTGTTGCAGCTGCACAACCGTTACATTCTATCGCAAGTGAAGGAAGGCGTGTTGCTTATCGACCAAAAGGCCGCCTATGAACGTATTTTATACGAGCGCTACCGGCAGCTGCTTGCCAAGCGCAACGGCTCCTGCCAGCAGTTGCTCTTTCCGCAGACGGTCCGGCTGACGCCCGCCGACATGCAGCTCGTGCGCGAAACGACCGATGAAATCCGAGGGCTGGGCTTTGAATTCGACGAGTTGGGGCCCAACGAATTGGTCGTGCGGGGCGTGCCGGCCGACCTGCCCAACGAAAGCGAGCAGGACTTGTTCGAGGAGCTGGTGGAACAGCTCAAAAAGAGCTACGCCGACTTAAAACTAAATAAACCCGACAGCCTGGCGCGCGCCCTGGCGCGGCGGTTTGCGGCGCGCTACGTGGTGCGGCTTTCTCCGGTCGAGATCCGTACGCTGGCCGATCAGCTCTTTGCCTCGCCTGACCCCAACCGCACGCCGGGCGGCGAGCCGATCATCGTGATGCTGACGCTGGATCGGCTGAGCGCTCTGTTCAAATAATTTTGGCAAGAAACGAAAAGCGGCTTTGCGCCGTTGAAACTTTCGCCCCGTTTATATTTTACCACCCAATTGGCGTCCTATCCCAGCGGGCCAGACGCTCGTACTAGAATTCTTAATGTTCCGACTTACTCCCATTGTCCGCAACTTACTGATCCTGAATGTCGTATTTTTCATTGTGGATCATTATGTCGTTCCCCTAACGCCAAATTTCGCGTTGCATTCCGTACTTTCTCCGTTGTTTTTGCCCTTCCAATTTGTCACGTACATGTTTTTGCACGGCAGCTTCGGGCACATTTTCAGCAACATGTTCGGTCTGATTATTTTCGGACCCATGCTCGAAAACATCTGGGGGCCGAAGCGGTTTCTAATTTTTTATTTTGTGACCGGAATCGGGGCTGGTCTATTATTTGCGGCTATCGGTTATTTCGAGATGTCGAGTTTGCGCGAGGCGGTGTCGACCTATATGCAATACCCGTCGCCGGATGCCTTTGCGGATTTTCTGAGCAAACACGCTGAGGGGTTTTACCGAAGCAATCTTGATTTTGTGAATAGTTTTGAAGAAAATGCCAAAAATCCCAGCTATCTGGCTGAGAGTACTAACTTTGTAAGAAGTTTTTACGAACAACAGGTTAACATTCCGATGGTAGGTGCTTCGGGGGCTGTTTTTGGCATTCTGATGGCGTTTGGCTTGCTTTTCCCCAACACCGAGCTATTCTTGTTATTTGTGCCATTTCCCATAAAAGCCAAATATTTTGTGGCCTTTTATGGACTTTACGAGTTATATTCAGGTATCCAGAATGTCCAAAGCGACAACGTGGCGCACTTCGCCCACATCGGCGGGATGCTGTTCGCGTTTATTTTGTTAAAAATGTGGGGAGCGCAGAAGGATAAATTTTATTAATGGATTTTAGGTATTGGATATTGGACCTAAGTCTAAAATCCATGCCCAACGTCCAACGTCTAACAAAAAGATGAGCGGAATTTTTGACGATTTTAAGCGGGAATTCAACAAAACCGACAATACGTTGGTCAGGCTCATCCTGATCAACGTCGTGGTATTTTTGAGCCTGCTGCTGGTGAAAGTGATCTTTACGCTCGGCCAATCGTCCGAGGCGTATGCGTGGCTCGTGGATATGCTGCGGCTGCCCGCCTCCCCGCGCGAGTTTATTTTCAAGCCCTGGACGATCATCACCTACTTTTTCACCCATGAAGAGATTTTCCATATTCTCTTCAATATGCTGTTCCTGTATTGGTTCGGGCGGCTGGTAGACGAGTACCTGGGCTCGCGGCGGCTGGTGGCGCTTTACGTGCTGGGCGGCATTGCGGGCGGCATCGCCTATATGGTAATCTATAATTTGCTGCCTTATTTTCAGTCACAGGTGGCAGACTCGCAGATGCTGGGCGCCTCAGCGGCGGCCTTTTCGGTGGCGGTGGGTGCCTCAACGTTGCTGCCCAACTATACCTTCAACCTGATTTTCATCGGGCCGATCCGCATTAAGTACATTGCGTTTTTTTACATCATTCTGTCACTGGCGCAGTCCATTGGTCCCAACGCGGGGGGCAATCTGGCCCACCTCGGCGGCGCGCTGACGGGTTACCTTTTCATCAAACTCTTGCAAAACGGCAGCGACATCGGTAAGCCGGTTTACGTGGTGCTGGCGTTGTGGACCGCGCTGTTTCGGCGGCGTCCGCCCATGCGCGTGACCCACCGGCAAAAAGAGGTACACCGCAGCACGGCTTCCTACGCTGCCACAACCTCCGCAACGGTTATCGAAATGCCCGATCAGGACGAGATCGATAATATTTTGGATAAAATTTCAAAGTCAGGCTACGAAAGCCTGACCAAGGAAGAAAAGCAGAAGCTATTTAAGGCAAGCCAGAGGAGTTAGTTGAAAACTCACAGTAGGAATAAAGCGGTTTCGTCACGCCGGGAATAACACTTGCATTCTTCATTTTGCCAGTTGTGTTGTTTACAATTCAAACAGAATGGATTTGACTTTGTTGAATAAATATTTATAGTCATTACCCCACACGCAACACATGCTAATCAAGCCCGGAAAATTGCTCGCCAGTCTTAATTCACCCGACGATTTGCGTCGCCTCGATCGCGCGCAGCTGCCGCAGGTGTGCAATGAATTGAGACAGTTTATCATCGACAACGTTTCGGTGTACGGTGGGCATTTCGGAGCGAGCCTGGGGGTAGTGGAGATGACCGTGGCGCTGCACTATGTGTTCAATACACCCGACGACCAACTGGTGTGGGACGTGGGGCATCAGGCCTACGGTCACAAAATTCTGACCGGACGACGAGACAATTTCCCCACCAACCGCGTGTACGGCGGGCTTTCAGGGTTTCCCAAGCGGGCCGAGAGTGATTTCGATGCCTTCGGCGTTGGGCACTCGTCTACCTCTATTTCGGCAGCATTGGGCATGGCGGTGGCTTCTACGCTCGAGGGTAACCGGCAGCGGCAGCACATTGCCATCATCGGCGACGGGGCCATGACGGCCGGACTGGCCTTTGAGGGCATGAACCACGCGGGCACCGCCGACACTAATCTGCTGATCGTGCTGAACGATAACTGCATGGCAATCGACCCCAACGTAGGCGCGCTGAAAGCCTACCTGACCGACATTACGACCTCGCAGACTTACAACAAAGTGCGTGACGAGGTCTGGAATCTTTTGGGCAAGATGAGCAAGTTCGGCAAGAGTACGCAGGAGGTGGTTTCCAAAGTGGAGAATGCCCTGAAAGTCGGGCTGCTGCAACAGAGCAACCTCTTCGAGTCGCTGGGTTTAAGGTACTTTGGCCCGATCGACGGCAACGATATCGAGCATATGACCGACGTGCTCAGCGATCTGAAGGATATTCCCGGCCCCAAGATTCTCCACTGCCTCACCGTGAAGGGTAAGGGCTACGGCCCCGCCGAAAAGGACCAAACCAAATGGCACGCGCCGGGGCTGTTCGATAAGGTGACGGGTGAAATCAAGAAAAAAACTTACAATACCCCGCAGGCGCCCAAGTACCAGGACGTTTTTGGCCACACCATTGTGGAGTTGGCGGAGCAGAATCCCAAAATTGTGGGCATTACACCCGCCATGCCGTCGGGATCTTCGCTGAACATCATGATGAAGGCCATGCCCGACCGCGCTTTCGACGTCGGCATCGCCGAGCAACACGCCGTGACATTCTCGGCCGGGATGGCCACGCGCGGTAGCATCGTGTACTGTAACATCTACTCTACCTTCATGCAAAGGGCCTACGATCAGGTGGTTCACGATGTGTGCATTCAGGGCTTACCCGTTATTTTTTGTCTGGACCGCGCGGGCATCGCCGGGGCCGACGGACCGACCCACCACGGGGCCTACGACATCGCCTATATGCGTTGCGTGCCCAACATGATCGTGTCGGCACCCATGGACGAGGCGCAACTGCGTAATCTAATGTACACCGCCCAACTGCCCACAATCCAGGGCGGCAAGCGAGCCTTTACGATTCGCTACCCGCGCGGGCAGGGCGTAATGCCCGAGTGGCGTACGCCGCTGGAAGAAATCGAGGTTGGGACGGGACGCAAAATCCGCGACGGTGAAGACCTCGCCATCCTAACGCTGGGCCACGTGGGCAATTTCGCTGAGGAGGCCTGCGAATCGCTCTTAAAGCAAGAAATCGCCGCCGCGCACTACGACCTGCGCTTCGCCAAGCCGCTGGACGAAAAGATGCTCCACGAGATTTTCCAAAAATACGACCGCATCCTGACCGTCGAGGACGGCTGCCTGCAAGGCGGCGTCGGCAGTGCGATCCTGGAATTCATAACCGAGCACGGTTATACCGCCCGCGTCAAGCGCCTCGGCATTCCCGACCGCATCATTGAGCACGGCGAACCCCATGAACTTTACCGCGAGTGCGGCTACGACGCCTTAGGTATCGCACGCGCCGCGCAGGATATGATTGCGGTGAGCGTGCGGTTGGCGCTTGATTAGAAGGGGTTGTTTAGTTGTTTAGAGAGGGGAATGGCCGCTTGGTCGTTCCCCTTTTTTTGGTTTATCGTGCAATTTATAACTGCAAGCTTTGGATACAGTCCATCTGACTCAAACAGCTCGCGAAACGAGCTTTCCGAGTACCTCTTCTTCCCTGAGCGTACCCATTTACCGTTTAATAATTTCCCGTATTTTTGAGTAAAATACGGTATTTAGGGTATTGTATGGCTCGATAAAAGCCCGCAACTTTACTACTATGTGACGCTTGTCAAAAAATCATCTCTTCTTTTTTTACAACCAAAACCACGAAAGATTATGAAAATCACTACGCATGTTTTTGATCGGCAGAGCTATTTGCTTGGCTATCGGCGCTTAATGCTACTTGCGCTTGGTGTCTTTTTCAACCTACTCTGGTTGGGTGAGCACTCCGTCAATGCCCAAAACATTCCCGACGCCAATTTCGCCCAGGCCATCCGGGAGCAGTGTCCTACGTGTATCGACGGGGGAAATAACTTGCTGGCTCCGGCGAAGACGTTGACGGATTTGGATTTATCGAGTAAAAATATCGCCAGCATCGAAGGGATTGTTGGATTTTCGAAATTGAGAGTCCTGTATTGCCCTTTTAATAAATTGACGGAGGTACCCGTGTTACCAGCAAGCGTGACTGTCTTTTATTTGAGTTCTAATAATCTCACGAGCCTCCCCATGCTGCCAGCCAATACGGTATCGATCGATGTGGGCAATAATAAGTTGACTTCGCTCCCTACTCTTCCGGCGAGTTTGACTGGTTTGTCTGTTTATAATAATAACATATCCAGCATTCCAGCTTTACCGGCAGGATTGTTGTCTCTTGACTGCGACAATAATTTACTTGGATCGCTCCCGCAATTACCCGCAGGATTATTGTCTCTTGTCTGTGGCTATAATTCATTTGGATCGCTCCCACAATTACCCGCAAGCCTGCAAAGTCTTGGTTGCAGAGGCCTTGGACTGACAGATCTTCCCATACTCCCAGTGAACCTATTATCACTTGTTTGTGATGATAATAACCTCACTAGCTTACCCACGTTACCAGAAGGCTTAACTTTACTTCGATGTTTCAACAATAATCTCACGAGCCTTCCTACGCTTCCGCATAGCTTGCAAGATCTACTTATCGACGCTGAGAAAATCACCTGCCTACCCAATGCCGTCAACTTTTTAAGGGTATATAATGACCACAATCGCATCCATAATCCGCCCCTTTGCTTTACTACACCGACTGCGTCTGCCAATTGCCTCGCCTTGGGCGACCAGTGCTCGGGCAACGCCAGCGAGGTGAAAGCCTACAACCTTGTTCAGGCCGCTGCGGGCAGCCAGGCGCTCAAACTCACCTACCGCGCCAGCGAGGGCGAGTCCTGGCTGCAGCTGACCATCAATGGCACGTCGCATAGCATTACCTTACCCCAAACAGCGGGCGGCGGTGCTTACCAGACCGTCGTGCTGGGCATTTACGCGCTCAACGCGGGCAACAACGCTATCACGTTGGCTACCGGCGGCGGCTACCTGTGCTTTCGCCAGCTTTGCACCGAGGGCGGCACTACTACGCCCGACCCAACTTCCACACCCGCTAGTTGCCTCGCCCTCGGTGACCAATGCTCTGGGAACTCCTTCGAGACGAAGTCCTACACGTTCAATGCCGCTGCCACGGGTGATCAGGAACTTATGCTTACTTATAGCGCACTGGAAGGGCCATCCACGCTGCGGCTTATTGTCAATGGCAGATTCACAACTGTAGCCCTGCCGCAAACGCCTAGAAATCAGCCTTACCAAACTATAAACCTCGGTTATTTTTACCTTACTGGGGGCAATAACTCCATCGTCATGGCTAGTGAGGACAGCTACATGTGCTTCCGCGAGCTTTGCGTCAGTGGCACTACTACCCCAACACCTCCGCCGCCGCCCGTCCCCGAACCAAACAGTTGCCTCGCCCTCGGTGACCAATGCTCGGGTAACCTTTCCGAAGTAAAATCGTATACACTTAATGCCACAGCGGGCCGGTATTACCTCGCGCTGAAGTATCGCGCTTTGGAGGGGCAATCTATCCTGAGGTTAACAATAAATGGCACCATACAGAATATAGGTTTAGCCCAGACGCCCGCCGACCTATCGTATGAAACAGTCTACCTCAACGATTTTCCCCTCAACAGTGGCAGCAATACAATTACTATGTCTAGCTATGGTGGCTATGTCTGTCTTCGTGAACTCTGCGCCACGGGCGTTTCCGCTCCACCCGCGCCCAACAGCTGCCTGGCGCTGGGCGATCAGTGTTCAAGTAACACCTTGGATACCAAAAGCTTCACACTCAATGTAGCATCAGCCACAAGAAAAATGCTGAGGTTGACCTACCGCGCGCATGAGCAAATCACCACTCTTCGGCTAATAATCAATGGAAGTCTAATCAACGTTCTCCTGCCCCAAACGCCCGGAGATCTATCGTACCGGACAGTAAATATAGGCAGCTATGGGCTTGTCGCTGGCAACAACAGCATCATGATGACCACCGGTGACGGCTACGTCTGCTTTCGCGAGCTTTGTACCAGTGATGACAACTCCACCGCGCGTCTATCTGCCGAAACGGAGACCGCGCTGGAAGCCAAGGCGCTAACCACCTACCCCAACCCCACCACGGGTACGTTCGAGGCCAGCTTCTACCTCGCGCCCGGCCAGCGGGCTGCCCTGAGTGTGAATGACATACTGGGCCGTCCGATCTGGACTAAGGCGCTGACCGGACAAGGTGAGCACAAAGAGCAAATCCGCCTATCCGAAGCGGCCAGCGGCATGTTTATCCTGCGCCTGCAGCGCGAGAACGCCGAGCCTGGGAAAGCCGCCGAATTTATGAAAGTGCTGGTCGTGAAGTAGTAGTTGTTGATTTGTTTATCAGGAAGGGGAATGGCCAAGAGGTCGTTCCCCTTTTCACCTTTCTCCCATAGTCATTAGGGTAGAAAATGTCAAACCTTCGTCTTACTAAAGTAGCTCAGAACAAAGACCTTAATCTTCGCTTTCAACCCAAACCCCTTTTACAATGGAAAACAATTATCAATTCTCCCGCCGCGACTTCATCAGAAATTCGGCGGGCGTAGCGGTGGCGCTTTCACTGCCGACGATAATTCCCGCTCGCGCCTTCGGGGCCAACGACCGCGTCAACCTGGCGGTGCTGGGCGTCAATGGCCGGGGGCAGAACCACATCGCGGGTTTTAGCAACCTTAAAAACGTGGAAGTAGCCACACTTTGCGATCCAGACAATGTGATTTTGCAAACCCGCGCCGGGGAGTTCGAGAAGAAATACGGCAAGAAGGTGAAGACCGAAATGGATTTGCGCAAAGTTTTCGACGACAAATCCATCGACGCCGTGAGCATCGCCATGCCCAACAGTTGGCACGCGCTGGCGACGATTTGGGCCTGTCAGGCGGGGAAAGACGTGTACGTCGAAAAACCCGGCTCCCACGATTTTGCCGAAGGCCCCAAGATTATCGAAGCCGCCAAAAAGTACAAGCGCATCGTGCAGCACGGCGTACAGCTTCGTAGCTCGGCGGCGATGCAGGAAGCCGTGAAGCACCTGCGCGACGGCCTGATCGGCGACGTGTACATGGCGCGCGGGCTGGTATTCAAGTGGCGGCCCGCCCTGCCCGACAAGGGCACCGAGCCCATCCCCGAAGGCCTGGATTACGACCTCTGGACGGGCCCGGCGCAGATGAAGCGTTTCTCGCGCAACTATGTCCACTACAACTGGCACTGGTACTGGAACTACGGCAACGGCGACATCGGCAACCAGGGCATTCACGAAACCGACCTGTGTATGTGGGGCTTGGGCGTCGACACTTTCCCTGAGCAAATCACTTCGGCGGGCGGCAAGTTTCTGTGGGACGACGCGCAGGAAACGCCCGAGGTACTTTCGTCTACCTACATTTATCCCAAAGAAAAGAAAATCATCGAGTTCGAGGTGCGGCCCTGGATGACCAACGAGGAAGGCGGTACGGGCATCGGCAACATTTTCTACGGCAGCGAAGGCTACATGGTCGTGAAGGGCTACGACTTCTACGAAACCTTCCTGGGCCGCGACCGCAAGCCCGGCCCCACGCGCAAGGCGGGCGGCGACCACTTCAAGAACTTCATCGACGCCGTCGTGGCCCGTGACCCGTCCAAGCTCAACGGCCCGCCCGAAACGCTGCACTTGTCTTCCGGCCTGGCGCACCTTGGCAACATCGCCTACCGCACCGGCCGCAGCCTCACGTTCGATCCTAAAAAGGAGAAATTTGTCAACGATAAGGAAGCCGATGCTATGCTCAGCCGGGAATACCGTGCGCCATTTTTGATGCCGAGGAACGTGTAGGCGGGCAGGACAGAGTACCGGACATGGAGCGCTGCTCTGTAATGGAGATGAATGAATAGAAGAAGAGGTCTGAGCATTCGGCTCAGACCTCTTCTTCTATTCATTGAAAAACAAACGCGCCCCCATGCATTCACTCCATCACGCCCCCACGTTTTTACAAATCCGAATACTCCGCAGGCTTTACAAATGTAACCCCGGCCTTCGTCATGTTATCCTGGTACTCGGGCATTACTTTGAGCTTATTCCAGTCGGCGTCGGCGCCGAAGGCTTTCCAATGCGCGTCGCGGGAAGCTTTGTCGGCAAAGGTCGTCAGGTACATCAGGTTCGGCATCTTGCTACCCGCGATAACCTTTGCAAAAAAGACGGGATTGAAGCCTAGCTTCTTGAAAATCGTAACCTCGCCGCCGTCGTTGAACATTTTGACTTTATTCAGGTACCGCTTCTCCGAAGGGCTTTCGTAGCTGCGCAACTCGTATACCCGCTCGCTCATTGGCGCGGTCAACCCGGATTTGGCGTGCATCGGCATCTGGTCGAATGCTTCCAGAATCACCGTCTCGAATCGCTGGTAAGCGGGTTCCTTAAAGGGCGACTCGATGTAGCTCACGCCCGCTGCGTAGTATTCCTTATCCTTTTCCAACTTCTCCGAAAGTCCCGTTAATTGGTCCAGCGACTTAAAGGGCGTCAGCACGTACAGCAGTGAATCGTTGTCCATCGCTTTAAATACGCCCACGCTCTTGATGCCGGCCCGATGGGCGGCGGGCAAATACGCATTCTGCAAATAACTTTCCATCAAAGCCATCTGCGGCCCATGCACGTGGTAGATTTTCAGTTCGTAATATTCAGGCTTTGGAGCGGCCGTGGAGGAGGAAAGCAGGAAAGGAGAAAAGAATAAAAGGAACAATAATGCGGTACAAAGACGGAGATGTTTTTGATTCATAATAGTGTAGCTATTGGATTGTTATTTAAGTATAAAAAATCTTATAAACTTTAAACCGCACGAGAGGCCCCGTTATGAACTCATAATCGCTCTCAAAACTTCGGACAAGAAAGCTCTTTTTTCCGACTCTTGGTGCGCTTCTTGCCTTCGAGGGGCTCGAAAATGTAAGAAAGCGAGATTTCGTGCGCGCCGCCGCTGCCCAGGCCGAGCGTCGAGATGGTGGCGTCGTAGCTGTAGCCGACCGAGAATTTATCCTGCCGGAAGCCCGCCAGAAAAATCAGCGATTCGTGGTTGTTAATGTTTTCGGCGTATTTCTTAATAGGAAGTCCCCGGTACCAGGCCCCGAACACCAGCGGCGCGTAAGTCACGTAAAGTCCGGCGTCAAGCTGATCGAACTTGCCCTGCTTCTTGTACAAAATGGCCGGTGAAATGGTCTTCTCGCGGTCGATCTCATTACCCAGATAGGTATATCCGCCGAACGGAATTCGGAGCCCGCCCTGAAAACTCACTTTCATGGGCAGGTTGGCCGTTTCAAGACCTGTGAAAGCCTGGTTGGGGCGGTTGATGTGGTGCGCCGAAATTCCGGCCCAGTACCAGTCGGAATAAACCATGGCTCCCGTCGAGAAGTCGGCGTAGGAAATCTGCGGCACACCACCGTTTTGCACGATGGGTTCCTGCGTGGGATTGCCATTAAAGCCGCCGGGGCCGTATTGATCACCAAAAGTAAGGCCAAAATAGTCGAGCGTGCGGGTAGCGAAAGCACCCTGCAGGCCGAGGCGCAAAAAGGTTTCTTCGTTGAGTTGCAGCTGATAAGAGTACTGCGCGCCCACCTCGGTAGATTTCAGATTGCCGAGCCCCTGGCTATCGAGCAGAGCGTACACGCCCACACCGCTGTTGAAGCGCGGGAAATACGTATCAAAGCCAAACGAGCTCGTGACAAAGTTGGCCGACAGCGCGGGCCACTGGTTGCGGTAGTTGGCCGTCAGGCGCGGGGCCATAGCGCCACCCGCCAGCGCGGGGTTGAGATACAGTGGATTGGCGTAGAACTGTGAAAACTGCGGGTCTTGCGCCTGGCCTGTGAGGCCAGTAAGAACGAGCAGCAAAAATAAGAGTAGTTTCCGGGTCATATCGTGTAGGTTACCCAGGGTCCGTAGCCAAGGTTTGGTGAAGTAAGCGAATATTCCAGACTAGTCAACGATTTATCAAACCTTTGCGTATCTATGGGGAAAGCGAGCAACTTTCGTGCCTATCTAACAGTGTAAAATTTAAAAAAAAATATTTCGTTAGTACAATGCTGCGCCCAAAAAGGGCAGCAATAAAATGAAAAGGTGAGGGATTTTTGAGTTAGTAACGAAGAATGAAGTTAAATTATAACAGATACAGCTATTTTTTTTGGATTCTTAGCTTGGTGCTGGGAGCGGGCTCAGGCATGGCGCATGCTCAGACTACTACGCCCCTTCCGGCTACCCAGCCTCCCTTCAAGATCAAGAACCAGTGCATGCTCAACCCCGATTGCGAAAATGACGTCACAACGTTCGAAGACACCCTTAAAACTAGCGTGGCCTGGAAATGGAATTTTGGCGACGCCAACAGCCAGGACAATACCGATACTTCCCACATCACCGGCCATGGCTACCAAACGCCTGGTACCTATACCGTCACGCTGGTCAGGACGCTGAAAGGGGGCAAAGTCGACAGCCTGAATTTTCCGGTGGAGATCGGCCAACTGCCTCCCGCTTTTAATAAATGGAAGACCGACACGACGATTTGTCCCGGCCAAATCATCACGCTCGACCCTTACGCGGGCGGAAATGGCCCGGCGGGCGCAAAATACATATGGTACCCTAAGGGCGACACGACCCAGACTTTAATGGTCGATAGTTCAGGCTGTTATTCGGTGGAAGTGATTTTGCCGGGTGGTTGCAAGATTCAGGACCGCGTCAACGTCAAGATTTGCTTGGAACCTTCGCAGCAGCAGGGGGCTAAATGGTACTTCGGAGCCAACGCAGGCCTCGACTTCGCCGACGGCAGTCCCAAAGCCCTCACCGACGGCTCGCTTTCCACCCCGGAAGGCACATCGTCCATCGCCAACTCCAAGGGCGAGCTGCTGTTTTACACCGATGGCATCAAGGTGTATGACAAGGGCGGGAAGGAACTTTTATGTCAGGCTGATTCCTGCGGCCCGCTGGGCGGCAGCAAGAAATCCAGCCAGTCGGCGCTGATCGTACCTCAGCCTACCTGCAAAGGATGCGAGTATCTGTACAATATTTTCACGACGACCGAAATCAATGATACCACCAAAGCCCTCACGTTGAGCGTTGTAGACATGCGGCGCAACAACGGCAAAGGGGCGATCGTGGAACAAAACACCACCTTGCAGCGCACCAGCACGGAGCGTATCGCCTCCGTCCGCAACGACCGCGACAGTACCTACTGGGTGGTGTCGCACGATTTTGGCAGCAACAAATTTCGGGTGTACCACGCCACAGCGGGCGGACTGACCGAAGAAAAAAGCTTCGACCTCGGCATGGCCCACGATACCAAAGCCAAGGGCGAGGGCTACATGAAATTTTCGCCGGCCGACAGCGCCAGCGGTGAGCGACGACTAGCCGTGATCGTGCCCGGTCCGCCGCGCAATTTCGTTGAGATTTTCACTTTTTCGGACTCGACGGGCGATATGAAATATCAACGTACCATTGATCTTGGCCCGGCTCCGCCGATAGCTTACGGCGTGGAGTTTTCGCCGAGCGGGGAGAAGTTGTTCGTTTCGTTCCAGGGTGCCGATACCACGGCTTCCAAGCTCGTGCAGTACGATCTTACGCTGAG
The DNA here is from genome assembly GCA_038242095.1 of Cytophagales bacterium. Lineage (GTDB taxonomy): Bacteria > Bacteroidota > Bacteroidia > Cytophagales > Spirosomataceae > Persicitalea. The sequence goes on along the minus strand of JBBSSJ010000044.1, from coordinate 5,041 downwards.
CGATTCCACGCTAATCGCCGACTCCCGCATCCTAATCGACAGTACCCGCAACCAGAAATTCGGAGCATTACAGATCGGCTCCGATGGCAAGATTTATATGGCCGTTGATGGCAGCGACTACCTGGCCGTCATCAACGATCCCGAGCAGAATTCGGTCGGGCTTATCGATTATATGCTGCAAGGAGTAAATTTGGGTGGTAAGAAAAGTAACCTGGGGCTACCCAGCATGGTGCAGAACTTTACCCAGCCAAGCGACGGTCCCGGCATCAAGGCCGATGGATTTTGCAGTGGTGCACCCACGATGTTTCAGACCAGCCCGCTTTGCGATCCGCTTAAAGACACCTATACCTGGAATTTTGGCGACGGCAGCGCGCCCGTCAACGGCAAGCAGAATCAGGTTTCGCATACATACAGCCAGCCTGGTATTTATAAGGCCAGTTTACGGGCCGTTAACCAATGCAAAGACACGACTTTCTTCCAAACCATCGAGATATTCGCCACGCCCAAGCCCATCGACCTCGGTCAGGATCGCGACGAATGCCGCACGAGCATCAAACTCGAAGCCAACGTAGACGCTGAGTTGTTTGTGTGGCTTTATAACGGCCGGCCGGTGGGTCGCGAGAAAACGTTGAACGCTACCCAAACCGGCCAGTACGTAGCCATCGCGGCCAACGGCCCGCAGGGACTTTGCTTTCAGGCCGACACCGTGGAACTGACCATCCGCCGCCCGCCGCCCTTTTCACTCGGTCCCGACACGACTGTTTGTAACGACAGTACCATCGTACTCTCAGCCCCCGGCCTGGCGTGGCGCGAGTTCAAGTGGAGCACTGGCGACAACACCCGCGACATTACCGTGCGCCAAGCCGGAAGCTATTTCGTTGAAGTGAAAGACGGAAATGAATGTTACAACGGAGATACCATTGCCGCAGTAGCACGGCCCCGCGCCCGCCTGCGCGCCGACCTTACGCCGCCCACGGGCTGCACCACCGCCGACGGCCGTATCGGGATTACGTCTATTAGTCCGGCGGGCCAGTATACCTATGCCTGGCTCCGGCCCGACAGCACTTCCCTGGGCAACGGTTCGCAAATCAGCGGCCTGCGCGAGGGGAGCTACCTGCTGCGCGTAAGCGGCAATCCGCTGGCCTGTACTACCGACACCTCCTTCGCGCTGCGCTCGGCGGCGAATCCGCTACGATTGAGTCCACTGGCCGAAAATGCCGCTTGTACCCGACCTGACTCGGGCTCGATCGGCCTCAACATCACGGGCGGACAGCCCACGACTTTCCGTTGGCTCGATGCCTCCGGCAACATTGTGAGTAATTCCCGCACCGCTACCGGGTTGAGTCCGGGTACTTATAGTGTAGAAGCAATGGATGCGGGGGGCTGTACGTTCTCGCAGACGGGCATCAAAGTAGGGTTAGATAAAGACAACCTGGCCCTGCTCGGTCCCGACCGGGGCAAATGCACAGGCGATACAATCCAACTGGTGCCGCTCGCCAATGATTTCGCGGGCAACCAGTACGCCTGGAGCAATGGCACTACCACCCGGACACTCATAGTGCGCGAAGCCGGTACGTATACGCTTACCGTCACCAACCCCAACAATGGGTGCAACGGCACCGACGATGTACAAGTGAGGTTCAGCCCAAAACCAGAAGTGAACGCGGGATTACCGCTGGATTTTTGCGCTAACCAAAAACCCCAGCGCCTGACCGGCGCAACGCCCGCCAACGGGTTCTGGCGCGGGCCGGGCGTGGATTCGCTGGGGCTCTTCACGCCATCCGACACCTCGCTCGGGCGGCGGCAGCTTACCTATTTCGTCTCTAATCAGGGCTGCATCGGTTCGGGGCAACGGATGGTGGCGGTCAACCCGGCCCCACGCGTGCGGCTTGGGCCCGACAGCACGCTATGCTACGATGGTACCTATCAGCTATCAGCCACCGATCTGAGCGGCGCTACCTACCAGTGGTCCAGCGGACAGACGACGCCCACCATCGTGCCGCGCTTTACGGGGAATTATTCCGTGGCGGCCACGCTCGCGGGTTGCACGGGCCGCGACACGGTTCGACTGGTTTTCCTGCCTTCTCCCAAACTGGAATTAGCCCCCGAGACACCGCTCTGTACTCCCGAAAATGGCACCGTGGTACTCGACAGCCGGGGCGGTTCCAATCTGCGGTACCTCTGGCCCCAAACCGGCGACACCACCAGCAGCATCCGGGTCGATCGTCTGGGGCAGTATTTCGTGATCGCCACCAATAAAGAAGGTTGTTCACTTTCCGACACCACGCAGGTCGTCGATCGGTGCGAGCCGGAAATCTATGTACCCGACGCCTTCACGCCCAACGGCGACGGCAGCAACGACGACCTGGCTATTTTCGGCCAGTTCTACCGCGATTTTGAGATTAAAGTCTACAATCGCTGGGGCGAGGTGATCTATGCCGCTGAAAGCCTCGACAAACGATGGGACGGCACATACAAAGGCGTCAAGGTACAGCCTGGCGTGTATGCCTACGTCGTCACCTTCGGCAGCGAGTACTATCCCGACCGACAGCGTGAGAAACTGCGGGGGTCGGTGGTGGTGATTCGGTAGTTTTGGAGGGGGAAGGCGAACATTCTTAGACTCCGCTCAGAATAACAAACCTACCGTCGTCGCTCGGCTCTGCCGAATGGAGTGCCTAGCGACGACTCAGAAAAACTACTTGGTACCCTTCAAATCCTGCCGCACGGAAATAATCATCGCCACGAACCCAAAAAGCCCAAAAGTATAGCCAATAAAATTAAGTAGGGCATGTGATTGCGAGTTGGTTTCGGTGTATGAGATATGAAAATCATGCTCTGCCGATAGGGCCAGCAGGAAAATGGCTTACACAATCAGTAGTCTGGTGAAGATTTTGATACGAAGGCGGGTTTTCTTTCGGCGATCGGTCATTTTTATGGTATAGAAACCTGAGTAAGCAATTCAGCGGGCAGACTAATGATCTGCATATTGGGCTTCCCCATTCGAAAGCGATCCTTCACTTATTTCTATCAGGAAAGAATTAGAATAAAATATTAGTTGTAAAAACTATTTGTATAGTTATATTTACAAACTTATATATTCTCAACCAAAACTACCAGGCCATGAAATACTTGATCTTATCGGCTTTGTTATTGGCTTTCGGGACGCTCTGCGCCCAGCCAAAGGTAATGACTATGCAAGCTTACGAAAGCAATGGCACATCTGAAATGAAATTGCGCGAGCGCTATCCAAAATTCACCGATGCCAAGAAAGGAGCAATATTAAATCAAAGTCTGCAAAAAATAGTAACAGAGACTCTCAAAGCTAAGGGGCTCGTGGATTATCACCTCATGTACTCTGCTTACGTAAGCGAAACTGGTACACTTGACTACGTATTATATAATTACTTCGCGGGTGATAAGGTCAAAGATTCTTTGCGAACTATATTGGACCGCGACCTTCCTGCTCAGTTCCAAGACTGGAAGCTGGAAGGATTCGAAGGTAAAAAATTTGGTTTTTCCGGTATGTTTACGATGGGTCGCCCAGCTTTTGAGCGAAAAGTACGCACCGGCGATAGCCTTGTGGGCTCGTTGGAACTGGCCCACACCGAGATTGATACGCTAAGGATTAAACAACTCGTTCTTGATGAATCGGATCTTGCCGAAGTACCCTACGCACTCATTTACCGCTTTCCCAACCTTGAGTACCTCGATCTGCACGGTAACAAGTTAACTGAGATCAACCTGGAGCTGGCCCACTTGCCGAAGCTGGAAAATCTGGATTTGCGGTTCAATAAGCTTAGTCAGGATAAAATTACGCTTACCAAAAATAAATCGCTCAAAATCCTGAACCTGCAAGGCAATGTCCTGACCGACACGCCCGACGCGGCCCGCGTTAGCAAGCGGCTCGAAAGTATGTGGCTGGGCGGCAATAAGACGCTGGCCCTCGACAACCGAAGTTTCCGCCAACTCCGGCGCGTCCGCGACCTTAACTTTTACGGCTGCGATTTGACCACCCTGCCCAATGGCCTGCGTAAGCTGCGCCGACTGGAAGTGCTGGATTTGTACTACAATAAATTCGCGTACCTGCCCAAGCCCGTCACCAAACTGAAAAAGTTGACCCATTTGGCCGTAGCAAACAACGAGCTTATGACCCTCCCCGATCGCATCGACCGGCTGAAAAGATTACAAATTCTCTACGCCCATCACAACCATCTTGGTCATCTGCCGGAGCGCGCAGCGCGGCTGAAAAATTTAAATCTGCTGGACTTAGGCTATAATCTTTACAGCGAATTCCCCAAAGAAATAGCGGCGCTTCCCAACCTCCGCGAACTCGATTTGTCCGGTAATCAACTTACGAGTTTTCCTGCTCCACTTTCCGAATTGCGCTACCTGGAAAAGCTCTACCTACGCGGTAATCCTTTCCTCCGCGACGAAACGGCACAGGCGTATTTGCCTTATATCAAGAAGCTGGAAGCGAATCCGACGGAGGTATTTTATTGAATGTTGATGTGTTTTAGATTTAGGCGTTTAGAAACTGCTTAAACAAAAACTTCCCGAAAGTTGAGTTCTTTCGGGAAGTTATACGCCTTACTTCACATCTTCAATTCCCAATTCATCTTCCATATATTCCTCCCATTCGCCGGGTGTGGAAGGGATGCTTCTGGTCGAGATGCCGCGCCGCGAAGCACGCTTTTCGGGCGCCTTGACGGTGAGGCTTTGTTCGGTTTTGTTGCCGTCGGCGGTGGTGACGACCAGTTTGTATTTGCCGGGCTGGATGTACAGTTTTTTGTCCTCGGCAGCTTCAAGTTTTATCTCTTTATCTTCTTTCTTTTTAGCTTCGTTCAGATACTGCGCGTAGCTAGTCTTGGCCTCAGAATCGATGGTATAGTCCCAAACGGCGTAGTTGAGGCCCGCTTCGCTGGTGTCGGTCATCGTGGCGAGCGTCAGGCCCTTGTCGGTCTGGAGGGCGAGTTTGGTTTGGCCAGGCGTTTTGGCGTAGTAAGGAATCTCAAAGCGCATCGGCTTATTCTCCTGGTATTTG
>JBBSSJ010000043.1:0-20673 GCA_038242095.1 Cytophagales bacterium | reverse complement strand
CGCTCTGATTCCCCACGTTTCCGTAGGAAGCGCGGAGTTTCAAGTTGGAGAAAATCCGCTGTTTCTGCATGAAACCCTCCTCCGAAATACGCCATCCTGCGGAAAAAGAGGGAAAAACACCAAGCCGATTTTTTTTGGTAAATCGGGAAGAGGCGTCGGCCCGAACATTGGCCTCGAACAGATACCTGTCCTGATAGTCGTAATTCAACCGGCCAAAGCCCGAGACGATGGCCCACTCGTTGCCTGCGTAAGAGTTTTGCGCGTCCTTGGTCGCCCCCAGGGTCAGGGCGGGAAGCTCATTGCCCGAAATGTTGTAGCGCGTCGCACCAAACGTTTCGTAAAAATTACTTTCAACCGAGGTGCCTGCGAAAATGCCGAAGTGGTGCTTGTTAATTTCCTTATTGTAGTTGGCCAGCAGTTGCCCCGTATAGTATTTGGTGTAATCAGTGCCCAGGGTTATCTGAGTGGGCTTGTTGGCCCAACCGAAATTCCCCGCCGGCTGGCCGGTACTTGTAGTATCCCCTGCCGAATAAGGTGTCCTTGCCCCAGTAGACGTTGTATCCTCCCAATGCTTTGACATTTAGGTCCTTGGTGATATTCCATCCCAGAGAAACCCGCGCCTCGACATAGTTGTTGAGCGTTTTGTCGAAGCCAGCCTCCTTTAGCAGCTGCAACGTGTTCTGCTGCATTCTAAAGCGGGCGTAAGAGCCGTCCTCGTTATAAATCGGCATACTTCTCCCGGCCTGATTCACGCTTTGCATGATGTAGTTCGTCCCGGTAGAGCTCTCGTTGCGAAGCGAACTGGAAAGGCTCAACCGGGTGTCCAGAGTCAGTTTGGAAGGTACAAGCTCGTTGACAAGATTCACCCTGACGTTATACCGGTCGAAATTGTCCGGGCCGTATTTTGAGAAATAGCCGTTCTGGTCCAGCCAGCCCGCAGAAATCAGGTACCTGCTATTTGCCCCCCCGCCGTTGATCGACAGATTGTGGTTTTGGTTGAACGAATTTTTTAAAAAATAACCGGCCCAGTCAAAGTCCGCCACGTAATCCCATTCCTGTCCGTTTGCCCGCGGCATGGATTCGACGGAAGGATCGCGCATGGCCTGAATCTGTGCATCCGTGAAAAACGGACTCGCCCCGGCGTTTTTGGCAGACAGGTTGGCCAGGGAGGCACCGTCGTAGGAATGCGCAAGCTTGGGGTATTGGGTCGGTTTCATCAGTGTGACTCCTCCCTGGTACTTTATGCTCACCTTCCCGGAGCTTCCGGTTTTCGTCGTGACCAAAACTACCCCCTCGGCCCCGCGCGCCCCGTAAATGGCAGCCGAAGCGGCGTCTTTCAATACCGATATGGATTCGATGTCGTTAGGGTTCAGGGTGTTCAGGCTCCCGGGGGTTCCATCGACAATTATCAGCGCCCCGCCAGAATTCAGGGAAGAGAACCCTCTGACCCGGATGCTGGAAGCTGCCCCCGGCCTTCCGTCCGAAGCCTGAACCGTGACGCCCGGCATGGTGCCCTGCAGCGCCTGCGAAACGTTGGTTACCGCCCTGTTTTCAAGCATTTCCGAGCCAACCTGCGAAACGGCACCCGTGACGTTCACTTTTTTCTGGACACCGTAACCAACAACGACCAATTCCTGTAATGCTTTTTCGTCTGCGGCCATCCGGATGGTCAGGGTCGTCTGGTTACCCACGGTGACTTCTTGCGGCAGGTATCCCACATAGGAGAAAACCAGGGTGGAAGCCCCGGAGGGTACATTGAACTCGAAATTGCCATCAATGTCGGAAAGCGTACCCTGCTGGGTGCCTTTCAACAGGATACTCACTCCGGGCAATGCTTCCCCCTTGTCATCGGTGACTTTGCCTTTAACCCCAATATCCGCACTGAATTTAGTTGACTTTGTCAAGGGCAGGTAAGGCTCGTTCGCCTTGGGCAGCATGGCGGCCTGGGACTGAATGAACGCTGAGGCGGCTCCCGGCTTATCGGCAGATTTCACCACCAGATACCTGTCACGGCGGATCCTGAGGACTTCAAGCTCTGTTCCCGCCAGAACAGCCTTCAGGTACTCGTGAACGGGCTGCGAAGCTTTTATGCTTTTCACGTCGACCTTGTGGCCTTTGATCAGGTCATCTTCAAAAACGATATTGACTTGGTACGTTCGCTGTGCATTCAACAACACATCCCTTAAATCCAGTAGAGTCGGTTGTGTCGAATGCGAGCGGGTTTTCTGTGCTCCGGCCCCGTAGGCGAGCTCCTGAGAGAAGGCAAAACAAGGAAGGAGCGTCATAAGCCAAAGCAAGGCTGCGTAGCCCCTGGCTATTAGTAACTTTCTATTCATGATAGGTTATTGTTAAGTCACTTGTTAATTTATAAGCAGGTTTAAGATCAAGGCTCTTTGTGGTCCGTGCCGGTCAACAGAACTTTGCCGTCGCTCAAGCGGGTGAACCTGACATTCAGAAGCTTTGAAATCATCAGTAGTGTTTCTTCCGCATTGTCGGCCGGGTAAGTGCCCGTCAACTGTTTTGCCGCCAATGCGGAGTCCGGGATCACCAACCGGATGCCGAATTTTTCATCCATCTGGTCCGAAATCTCCCGTAACGACGTCTTGTTGAAGACAAAGGGACGGATTTCGGTTGACATTGATTCGGGATCTGTCACCTCGAAACTAACCTTGAACGTTCCCATCGGGCTGACCCTTACCACTTCGCCCGGTTGCACGTCGATGGGCGGATCGGCGTTCTTCAACGACCTGAGCTGGATTCTGCCCTCTGTCAGTGTGACCTTGCTTTCCCGACTCCGGTCGTTGACGATGAATTCCGTCCCCAGTACCCGGACTTCCAGACCATTGGCGGTGTGTATGACAAAAGGCTTGTCATCCTCCGTATGAACCACTGAAAACCGGCCATACCCCTGCAGGGAGACCACCCTTTTCCTGCTTAGCCAGGTGAAGCGGGGGTAGGATAACTTTGAGCTCCCCATCAATACGACCCGGCTGCTGTCTGGAAGGATGATCTGCCGCGTCTGCCCGGAAGCACACGCGTACGAACGATGAAGAACCGTTTCCCTTTGCCATAAACCCAAAGCGAACAGAAATACAATCGCGGCGGCCAGCCACCAGACCGATTTCGCCCGCCCCGGCCTTGCTATTATTGGAAGGTCGGCCTGCTCTGGGTCTTGCCGCCCGGTTTCGAACATTCTGACAGACAGTTCCTCCCAATGTTGCTCAGGCAAGGGCATAATTTGGGGGTTTTCTTTTTCCCACTGATGCAGCACATCGTAAAACATCTCCTGATTTGCCGGTTCCAGCAACCAGTTTTTCAGAATCTGGTCTTGGGCCGGCGTTGATTTTCCTTCCAAAAAAGACCACAAAATTATTTTTGAAATAGGGCTTTCCATGTCGCATGCACTGTTCCTTTGTTCCGGTATGATCCCAATACCGGCAAACACCCTATGTTTTGATTAAATATTTTCAGTTGCCTGGACGATGATCCGAAACTTCCCGGTACAAAGTTCACCGGATCGAGCGGGGCTGTTAAGCCGACAAATTGGAAGGAAGGGTAACCGGACGCTTTTTGCAGAAATAAAAAAAAACGTACTTACCGGTAGGGTAAACTCGGAGTTTAGGATCATATTACTCCAACCACACCAACTATGGCAATGTCTTCGGAAAACGATTTGCCCCCTATCCCCCGTCATGCGGCTTTGGGACTGGGTGGGGGTGTGCTAAGGGATGCACCCATCATAAACACCACGGAGCTCTTCATCCGAAAAGCTTTCGAGTCCGATCCGCGCACGGGGATGGAGTTGCTCTACCGGGAGTATTATTCGCCTTTGTGTAGCCATGCCGTCAGAATCTTGTTATCCAAGGAGATAGCTGCGGATCTGGTCAGTGACGTATTCTGTGTTTTTTATCAAAAGGACAAATTCAGTTCAGTGCAGACCTCATTCAAGTCCTACCTCTACCGCTCTGTGAGAAATGAATGTCTGAAGTACCTGCAGCGCAAGGCCGGACTACAAATCCAGATATCTGAGCATGTATTCGAATCTTATAGTGCCGGAGTCTGCGAAACTCCGCAATACCTGATGGAGTACAGCGAATTAGTGAAATGCGTCGACAAAGTCATATCGGATCTTCCGCCACAGGGTAAAAGGGTTTTCATGATGAGCCGGTACGATAGCAAAAAATATCAGGAAATCGCATTGGAACTGGATTTGTCCACCAAAACGGTTGAAATGCATATTTCCAAAACGCTGGCCAAACTCAGGAAAGCAATTAAGTCATGGGATGGGAGTTGTAGCAAGGGTGGTTGATTGTGGCAGAGTGCCTTCGTTCTTACCTGCAATTAAAGCTGATTGGTTAGAAAGTATGGGCAAAAAGCCTACCATCCAGCAGTTCAATCCGACTCGGTTAGGTTACCGTCTGATCTTTTAATTCTTCTCCATTCTCTAAGTCGGCATCTACTTGTCCGGTGTCCTGCGCTTGGCCAATAGCTTCGGCCCCGCGCATTTCGTCCTCTTTTTTCAGATGGAGGTAACTTTCCCAATCCTCGGCAGACACCAGCACGGCGACCGCCTTGCCCTGGCGGGTGACCAGAGTCGCCTCTTTGAGGTAGGCCGCTCGGTTGAGCAGATCCGAGAGCTGGTTGCGCATCTGCTGGGCGGTCACACTGGTGAGTTTGTCGGTTTCCATAATTTTGGTAAGAATTTTTGTTTTGTAAGAAAACAAAAATATAGTGATAGATACAAAACTTACAATAGATATGAATTTATATATTTTTATAAATATATTATCCGTACATATCACACATAAGCATTAATACGAACAACCTGCTACACCTTACAAAACTAATAGAAGCGTAAGCTCTAAACTCTATTTTACATTATACAAACGTCCGTCTGAAGTATGTGCACTACTTTGATTAAAACGAGTGAGATTATGAATTGCTATTTCCGGGGTGGGGGAGGCAGCGGGCACTCCACTTTCCAATAATAGCCCCTGGTGGACTATTCAGCAAGTGTCCCAGGCTGTGGGGAATGTATGGCATCTTACGAACGAGCGTTTGAAAACTGACCTATCAGCCCAACCCTTACCAAATCCACCAGATATCGTAGTGATATTTGATCAGGGAGGGTCCTTGGACACAGTTTCTCTGTCGCATGGAGTTTGCTCATTGCCACAGAGCTTCGACAAAGTGAAGGGGGTGAAGCGGGTTGTGATCTCCGACCGCACCAAGAAAGCGCTGGCGGAGAAGAAGCGGCTGGACTTTGTGCTGGGCAGGCACTAACCAAAGGTACCCTGCCCAAAAAAGATGTCCCGGCCTACGCCGCCCGGCAACTCCGCCGGGTGGTGGGCAGTGGATTTGTGGAAGTGTGGGGGCCCATCGATCACGTCGCTTTTGATGACAAGGCTTACACCAAATACCGCGCTTTGCTCACCGAGAAATCCCTCGCTACCGCCGACGCCCACGGCCGACCGTCAGAGCCAAGGCACAAGGGAAACAGATATCAAGACCCAAGCTTAATACAACTAAGTTAAAGCAAATCCTGGATTTGCAGAAAACGGGGTTATCAATGAATCAGATTAGTATTAGGTCTGGAGTTGCTTACGGAACAATGTATAATTACCTGGCTAAGAAAAAGGAATAATTCGAAACCGTGCGACGGCCGCCGCTATTGTTCATCCATTTGTAACGAGAACCTCATATTCCGCCATTGCGAACCTATGTTGTTGATCCAGAAGATTGCGTTTACGATTGTTCGCAAGCTGTGGTGGCGTACTCTTTTGTTATCAATTACTTTTTCGACAACTTGCCACAGCGCGGGCTGCCCCGTGGGAGTTAGTCATTTCAGAGAAATTCTCTTTCATAAGCTTGTTTTACGGGGCCGCCCGAGCGTATCATCTTCAACAAGCTAACGACTGACTCCTTTTATTAGTTTTGTACAATCCAAAACATAATCTAATGTCTTTAATCACAAAAAAGGTAGTTAGCCGTGTCAGAGTCAGGAAAAGTAAGTGGATTTTTGGATTTCTCGCCCCAAGGCGATGGTATGGATGATTTCGATGCCCTGTACCACCAATACCACCAGGCTATCTTTGCCAATATCTTGAAAATGGTGAAGAAACCCGAAACCGCCGAAGACCTACTTCAGGAAGTGTTTGTGGCTTTATGGGTACATCACACCACCATCGAGCGCGCGCGGGTAGCCAATTGGCTTTTTGTGGTTAGCTACAACAAGACCGTTTCGCACCTGAAAAAATCACGTACCCTACCCCTGCTCAATGCGCCCGACCTGCTTGGGGAAATCCGGAGCGACGGCATCGAGATCAGCGAGGAAGAATTCGAGGAGCGACTGGGTCGCATTGAGGAAGCCATCGAGCACCTACCCGCCCGGAAGCGGGAGATTTTCCAGCTGTATCGGTTTGAGGGGAGGACTTCCGAAGAAATTGCCTCCACGCTGGACATCTCGGTTCATACGGTTAAAGACCATCTCAAAGTGGCCAACAAGTCGATCAGAACTTATTTAGTCAAGAAATACCATTACTCCTTTTTGGCGGAAATGGCGCTCCTGGCCAGCTACTATTTCAGGTAGGTAAAATTTTTCTGCAAAATTTTCTCGTTTTTACCCATCCCTTTCTTCATCCCGGAGTATTTAGCTACTGAAACTCCGTAATGAAGTATGCAGGATATTGATCGTTTGCTGGAAAAACTGGCCGAGGGTACCACCACCCCCGAAGAAACACAGTTTCTTTTCACCTGGCTGCGGGAACATCGCGACCAGTGGGTGTTCTCGATGTACGCAGAGTACCTGATGAAGCTGGAAAAAGATCAGGTGCGGCTGGAAAGTAAAACAGCGGCAAAGCTCCTGAAGCAGATTCACTATCGGATCGAGGCGGAAGAAGCCCATCAGCCAAAATTTAGGGCCGAGTCTGGAAAAATGCGATCCATCCGCTTCAATCCCTATTACTACCTCACAGCAGCTGCCGCCGTATTGATTCTGGTAATAGTAGGCTGGTGGTACGTCAAAAACGGCTGGCAGGACCGGCAGCAGCTTGCTACCCGGGGTCCCGTAGCGGGCGCAATGATCGAGAAAATCAACACTAAATCCGGCATAATGCCCATCGCCCTGCCCGACGGTAGCTCGGTTTGGCTGTATCCCAAAAGCCGTATCCGGTACGCCTCGGGCCTGAGCGGTTCAGAGCGAAAGGTTAGTTTGTGGGGAAGGGCTTTCTTCGAGGTAAATCCCAATCCCCGCCGCCCCTTCCTGGTGTCGGCCCGGGAGATGGTCACCAAGGTACTGGGCACCAGCTTTACGGTCGATGCGTATGAGAATCAAGCCAGTTTTCGGGTGACGGTGAAAATCGGAAAGGTATCGGTTTCGACCCGGCGGCAATCGGCCGCAGAAAAAGTTTCGGGCACTAATTCTTCTATCGCTATCGTAGCCAATCAGCAAGCTACTTTTAACCGTAGTGTTCAGACACTTACCGCCACTACCGTACTTCCCAAGGTACTGGCAGCGTCTGTTCCTTCCTATCCTGCCACTTACAAATTCAGAGACGTACCCGTCGGAAAAATCTTGGCTACGCTAAGCCACGACTACCAGGTTGCTATCAAGTGGGACGCAAAGGTACTGTTGGGCTGTTCGCTAACGACCACGCTCACTGACAAGCCGTTTTTTGAGAAATTAAGAATAATTTGTGAGGCCATAGGGCCCAATACCCACTACACTACCGAAGGCGACACCATTCAGATAAGCTCGCTGGGTTGTAATAACTAACCTGATGCTCTGGTCAAATATGAAAGAACTTCCAAAACGCCCTCCCTAATCTAAAAAATGCCGACCGTGGTACGAACACGATCAGCATTGATCCTCTAATTTCAGCCGTTTGAGGCTCCCCCATCCGAGGTAGGTAGGGGTATAATTTTCTGTAAAAAAACCTTTAAATTTATGAAAAAGAGTAGTACGTTAAAAACCCTGGGGTTTGCGATCATGAAACTGACGAGCATCCAACTCTGCCTGTCACTGCTGCTGGTAGGCACCACCCTGGCCCGCTCTTCCGCTCAGGAAATGCTCGACCGCCGGGTCAGCATTTCTTTCGATGAAACCGCTATCACCACCGCACTTGATCAACTAAGCGAACGCGCCCAGCTGGCGATCACCTATAACTCGAAGTTGATTCCCCGTAATCATACGGTATCCCGCAAATTCGACAATACGAGGGTAGCCGATATACTGAGCCAATTGCTCGACCCTTTGCAGATTACCTACATCGTCCGCGACGATCAGGTCATTCTGCGCAAAGGGGTACCCCAGTCCCCGTCTGTACTTCCCCAGCCCGCCGCAGCGCCGAAAGATGTCCGCATTCAGGGATCGGTGAAGGATGAAGACGGTGATGGACTGCCGGGCGTGAGCATTGTGCTCAAAGGTACCTCGACGGGTACGACCACTGATGTGGAAGGCAATTTCTCCCTTTCGGTACCTGGTCCCGAATCGGTCCTGATTTTCTCGTTTGTAGGCTACCTGTCACAAGAGGTTACGGTAGGGAACCAAACGCAGTTATCGGTTCAGCTCCAAACCGACACCAAGGCACTGGAAGAAGTGGTCGTGATCGGCTACGGCACCCAGAAAAAGGCCAACGTGACCGGAGCTGTGGCCTCGATCAACATGGCCGAGCAAGCCGAAAGCCGTCCGATCACCTCACTATCTGCGGGCCTGTCGGGACTCGCTTCCGGTTTGTCCGTCAACCAGGGCAATGGTCGTCCGGGTGGCGACGGTGCCACCCTGCGCGTGCGGGGACAGGGCACGCTAAACAATGCAAATCCTCTGGTGATCATCGACGGGGCCATTGGTGACATGAATACCCTTAATCCACAGGACGTCGAAAGTATTTCGGTCCTGAAAGATGCGGCTTCCGCGGCAATTTACGGCTCGCGCGCGGCCAACGGCGTTATCCTTATTACTACCAAAAAGGGTAAAGCGGGAGAGTCTAAAATCAGCTACAATACCTTTCTCTCTATGGCCCGGCCCTCCAATTTGGTGAAGTCCGTCACCAACTACGCCGATTATATGGGGCTCATCAACGAGGGCTTCCGCAACTCGGACCCTAACGCCACGCCTATTTTTTCCCAGGGAAAAATAGACCTCTGGCGGCAGAACGAAGGCGTCGATCCGCTTAAATACCCCAACACCGACTGGACCAAGGAGGTATTCAAGACCAATTTGGTGCAGAATCACAACCTATCTTTCTCGGGTGGTTCTCCCATTGTGCGCTATTTTGGCTCCTTTGGTTATCTTGATAATCCAGGTATCATCGAAAGATCAGGCTACGAACGCTACAGCATGCGGGTGAATCTGGAAGCCAACGTGAAGCCCTGGTTGATTCTGGGTACGCAGCTCAACGGCGTGGTTGCCAATACCGAAATCGGTACCGACCTTCTTAACGATTTGTTCACCTACGGTGGTGCCAGTACACCCGGCATGGTACTGCGGGCTCCGGATGGTCGCTTCGGCGGCCCCAACAACCCCGAGGACGATCCGCAGTCAAACAACGTGCTGCACAATTTGTACAGCCGCAAAGGCGATATTCGTCAGAACAAGCTGACTACCCGCTTTTACGGCAAACTACAACCTTTGGAAGGTCTTTCCATCGAGGGCTCGTTCAATTACGTATTTGATGATGAGTTACAATACCAGCAGCCTGTCTTCAACGACCGATGGGACTTCCTGACCAATACGATCTCGCGTTCGGGCGTGGGCCGGACGTCCGTTTCTAACAGAAATGCCAAGAATTACCAGTATTATATGGACGGGCTGGTACGCTATGACCGCACCTTTCTGGGTCGCCTGAATATGAATGTGATGGTGGGAACCAGCCAGGAATATTATAAGTACAACTACTTCAACGCCAGCAAGCTGGATTTGATCGACGGCAGTCTGGGCGTGATCGACGCGGCTACCACCGACGCATCCGCCGGCGGCAACGCCAATGATTGGGCCATGCGCTCTTACTTCGGACGTTTATCACTGAACTTCGATGAAAAGTACCTCTTCGAGGCCAACCTGCGTCGAGATGGTACTTCGCGTTTTGCCTCCGGGGATAGTCGCTGGGGCCTGTTCCCCTCCTTCTCGGCCGGCTGGCGCATTTCGGAAGAATCCTTCTACAAAGTCGATTGGATGCCGAGCCTAAAAGTACGGGCTTCGTACGGATCGCTGGGCAACAATGCCGTGGGCAACTACGAGTACCAGGCGGTGTACAACGACGCCAACTATATTTTGAACGACAATCTGTACGTGGGTTTTGCACAAACGGCCCTTTCCAACGCCGCTCTGACCTGGGAGAGCACCTACATCACCAACCTGGGCCTGGATTTTGGCTTGTTCAAAAACCGATTGGAGGGTTCGCTGGACGTATTTAACAAGCTTACTAAGAACATTCTGATCGACCTGCCCGCGCCACTGGTCGTAGGTAACGCCGACATCCCCAAGCAAAATGCTGCCGAAGTGCGCAACCGGGGGATCGAGCTCAACCTAAACTACCGGGGTAAGGTAGGTCAGCTGGGCTACCGGATCGGGGGAAATGCCACCTTTATCGATAACAAGGTGACTAAATACAAGGGCAAGGAGCGCAGCATCAGCGGAGCCAACCTGATCCAGGAAGGCTACGCCATCAACACGCAATACATCCTGCCCGTCGACCGGATCATCCAGACCGACGCAGATTTTGCCCTGGTGCAGGGCTTCATCGACAATGCGCCCATCGACTCCGCCAGCGGCAAACCGCGCAATCCTTTCGCAGCCTACGGTACGCCCAAGCAGGGTGATATCCTATACCGCGACAGCAACGGGGACGGTCTGATCAACGACGAAGACCGAATCACCGTTGGCCACGGGACGGCGCCCCGCTTCACGTACGGAATCAACCTGGGCTTCGACTGGAAGAGTTTCGATTTCTCGGCCCTGTTGCAGGGAAATGCGGGCCTACAAACCGTTTGGACCGACGACTACCACACGACGGGTGTGCGCTGGGGCTACTTGATCAACCAGGAGGTGTCCGAAGGTCGCTGGTACGAAGGACGCACGGATGCTACGTATCCGCGCCTGCTCAACTACTCCGACAGCCGCAATACCCGCAACAGTGAGTTCTGGTTGCAAAACCGCTCCTATATGCGTTTGAAAAACGTGCAGCTAGGCTATACGCTACCCAAAGCGATATCTGAGAAGGTAAAAATAAGCACCCTGCGCGTGTACGGCAGCCTCGAAAACTACCTGACTTTCACCCGCTACAAGGGCATCGACCCCGAAGTGAACGGTACGCAATACCCCACCCTCAAGCAAGCGCTGGTGGGTATAAACATCACCTTTTAAATTTGACAATCATGAAAAAATTACTTTGTCTTGTATTCCTGCTTGCGTCCGTTAGCAGTTGCTACGACCTCGACACCCAGCCTTACGACAAGGTGAGCGCGGGCACTTTCTGGAAAACCGAAGCACACGCCCTGCAGGGTATCATGGGCGTCTATGCCGACATGAAGGATAACAACCTTTTCGGTCTGTACAATATGTTCGATAACGCGACTGACATCGCCGTGGGGTACGACCCGCAGGGATTGGGCGATATCATCAACGGCAACTTCACCGACCGCTCCGGCACGGTGGTCAACCGCTGGCGCCGCACCTACGACGGCGTGCAGCGCGCCAACAATGCCATCCGCAATATTTCGACGATGGACATCCCCGAGGATTCCAAAAAAGTCTTCATCGCTGAAGCGCGGTTCCTGCGGGGGCTGTACTACTTCTACCTGATGAATCTGTTTGGCGGCGTTCCCCTCTACGACGAAACCGTGGACCTGAACAAGGACTTCAATAATTTGAAGCAGCCCCGCAGTTCGGTGGAGGAAGTGCGGGCGTTCATCATGGCCGACCTGACCGCCGCCATCCAGGGACTGCCCGTGTCGTACCCACCCGCGCAACTGGGCCGGGCTACCAAAGGGGCTGCCTACGGCTTCCGGGGAAAAGTAAGCCTGTACAACAAAGAGTGGGAGAAAGCCATTCAGGATTTTGAGGAAATCGTGAACAACAAAGCCTACGGCTACGAACTGTATTCCGACTACGCCGGACTGTTCAAGACGGAGGGTGACAACAGCAAGGAAATGATCTTCGCCATCCAGAACAAGGGCGGCGTCGGTTTCAACTACGGAATGCCCTTTGCCCACTACCTCGGTACCCGCTCGACCTTCGGCAGCGACTGGAACAACGGCATGCCCACGACGACCCTGGCCGATAAGTACGAAAATAAGGACGGAACGCCCTTCAACTGGAACGACTTCATTCCGGGCTACAACGACAGCCCGGCCAACAAGCGAAAGGCCATGATCGCTACCCAGCAAAGCGGCAAGTTAGTGACCGTGCCTGATACCGCCCTTTTGGGTAAAATCTACCGCAACCGGGATCCGCGCATGACGGAGACGCTCGTGGTACCCTACTCTTACCAGCTGGGCTGGAACGCCAACGCGCCGCGCCAAATGCAGCTGGTCCTGGCGAACGGGGTGAACGAAAACTTTGGTCAAATCCGTAACAACCGGGGCTGGCTCACCTACGTATGGCGCAAGTTCGTTCCCGAAGGAAACATGAACGGCGAACTCACCAACCGCGCCCACACGCCGATCAACTTTCCGCTGCTTCGGCTGGGCGACGTGCTGCTGATGCTGGCGGAAGCCTACAACGAGACGGGTCAATTGGACAAAGCTATCATCGAACTCAACAAGGTGCGCACTCGCTCGTCCATGCCGGGTCTCAACAGCGGCAAAGCGGCTTTGGCCGTCAGCGGCAAGATGGAAATGACGCAGCGCATCATTCACGAGCGGGCAGTCGAACTGGCCGGGGAAGGACACCGCTACTTCGACCTCAAACGATGGGGGCTGTTGGAAAAATACACCGCCGGGGTTATCGAAAAGAGCATCGTGGGCGACAACCTGCTGACGCGCAATTTCCAGGAGCGGCACGTGCTGTGGCCGATTCCGGCGCAGGAAATTGAAGTGAATCCCGCGCTGACTCAGAATCCGGGCTGGTAAGGATGCAAGTGTAAGCAGCAGATAGCGCAGGCTGTCTGCTGCTTTTTTATATTGAAATCCTGAACTTGTTTTCTAGTAAACAGAAGTCATTCCTGGCTTTTCCTAAACTCCCTAAAACTACCTTTTCATGAAAAAATTGATCGGTCTGAGTACACTGTTCTGCTTGCTGTATGGCATCTGCCTCGGGTATGAAAAGCGGGATTTGTTACAGAGGGAAGCCTCTTTGACACAGCTTCAATCCCTGCTCCTTAAAGATAAGCGCTGGGTACCCTACCCCACCTACGCAAACCGGGCAGGGTGGGACAAACTCTCGGGGGACTTTCGCGTTGTGCAAATCAGCGAAGGCGAAAAGTACCTCGACTACGGCTGGAAGACTGTAAAAGCAACTGACTATCTGGAATTTGAACGCAGCGGCTCTCGTACGATCATGGAGTCGCCTTTCGGAGCCAATAGCTCAGCATTGAGCGCGCTGGTGCTGGCCGAATTGGCCGAAGGCAAGGGACGATTTATGGATCAGATTATCAATGGGGTGTGGGCTTTTAACGAAATGACTTCCTGGGCCCTTTCGGCGCACCTGGGTGCTTACCAAACCTCGAAAAGGGCGCTGCCCAACTACACCGAACACGTCATTGACCTCACATCGGGCGACCTGGGTTCGCTGCTTTCCTGGGTACACTATTTCTTCAAAGATTCGTTCGATAAGGTTGATCCCATCATCGCCACTCGCCTAAAAGCAACCTTACAGGAACGGATTCTCGATACCTATATGCAGCGCAGCGACTTCTGGTGGCAGGCGTTCAATCTCAAGCCCGGCGGGCTAGTTAACAACTGGAATCCGTGGTGTAACTTCAATGTGCTCACCTGCTTTCTGTTGCTGGAAGATAATCCGGAAAAATTGGCGGCCGGGGTGCATCGCACCATGGTGTCGACCGACGAATTTATCAACTATACCCACAGCGACGGCGCCTGCGAGGAGGGGCCATCCTACTGGGGGCACGCAGCTGGCAAGCTTTACGATTATTTACAAATACTGAGCTACGCTACCAGCGGAAATGTTACCATTTTCGATCAGCCCATTATCAAAAATATGGGAGAGTACATCGCCAAATCGTACGTTGGCGATGGCTGGGTGGTAAATTTTGCGGATGCTTCCGCCAAAGGAAGCGGTCATCCAGGCTTGATTTTTCGTTACGGAGATTCCGTAAACAGCGACATGATGCGGCAATTTGCCGCCTTTCTTCACCAGAAGTCAAAATCGCCCGAGCTACCCGGTGGACGTGACCTGTTCAGGAATCTGGAAGAGATGAAAGATTTCGATGCTCTGGTAGCAACATCGCCCGGTTTACCGACCTACGCTACGGCCTGGTACCCCGAAACGGAGTTTTGCTACATGAAAGCTGGCAATGTGTTTTTTGCGGGCAAAGGAGGCTTCAACGCCGAAAGCCATAACCATAATGATATGGGTACCTTCTCCCTTTATTTTCATAAAACCCCGGTATTCATCGACGCTGGCGTGGGTACCTATACCCGCCAAACTTTTAGCGGCGAGCGGTATTCAATCTGGACGATGCAAAGCAACTACCACAACTTGCCGATGATCAACGGCAAGCCACAGACATTCGGCAGCCAGTACCGTTCCAGTTCGGTTGAATTTGATGCCGCTAAACAATGCTTTTCGCTGGATATAGCCGGAGCGTATCCCGAAAACGTGGCGGTGCAGTCCTGGAAAAGATCGTATCAGCTAGGCAAAGACGGCAGTTTAAAAATCAACGATGACTATGTTCTGAAAGAAACGCAGGCGCCGAACCAACTCAACTTCATGGTCTGGCAAAAACCGGACCTCGCGCAAGCCGGACGCGTCAGTCTGAACGTTGATGGCAAGACCGTCAGCCTGTCGTACGATTCCAAACGGTTTGAAGCCAAAACAGAGGCCATTCAGCTGACGGACCGCCGCCTTTCCAACGTTTGGGGAAACGAGATCTACCGCGTAATGCTCAACGACCGCAAGCCGGAGAGAAAAGGAAAATATGAATTTGTGATCCGGGAGGAAAAGTAGCCTCGCGCGTGAACTTTACTCCTTCTATATTCAGGGCGACCAGCTCTGAGCGCCAGAAGCCGCCCGCGAACCCGGCCAGCAGCAGCGCGCGATCGCGGAGGCCGGTCGGAGTGGCGGGAATTAGGGCCAGGCAGGCCTTGAAGGGTTAAATTAAAAGATTGAACAAAAACCGCCACGCTGAGACCTAACTTGGATGTGACTAAAAAAACTTATAAAAACCGTTACGATTGGAAGGGTTTCTTCCTTCAAATGGGAAAGTTCAAATCACTCACTTGAGGGAGATAGCAAATAGAAACGTTAAATCTGATTTGCTAACAATTGGAAAAACGCATGAGGCCACTTTTCCACTAATGGTTCTCATATAGGGCATGGTTTCAAAACGGTCATTAGGTACCTATGACGGTTGCCGTAGGTACCTAATGGCCATTGACCCGTGGACTAAGTGGGAGAGAATTATAGATGTTGGGGCGCATTGGCAGTCTTGGTGCGCACGCGAATGTGTTTTCATCCTAATATGCAATCATAGGCGATTGATGCGGAAGTTTTGGGGGAACGCCACCATCTGGCAGTTTAGTCAGACTCGGTGAGTTTCCGTTAAAACTTTTCATTGCCTTCCAGTCTCAGCGTCGGCACATTTCTCCCGGCTCTCCTCCGCTTGGCCGGTAGCCTCGGCCTCAGGCCTTCCGTCTTCCTTTTTCAAACGGAGGTAATCTTCCCAATCTTCTGCGGACACCAGCACGGCGACCGCCTTGCCCTGGCGGGTGACCAGGGTCGCTTCGTTAAGGTAGGACGCGCGGTTGAGCAGATCCGAGAGCTGGGTGCGCATTTCCTGAGCGGTCACGCTGGTAAGTTTATCGGTTTCCATAATTTAAGTAAGAGTTAGTGTTTTGTAAGGAAATATAAATGTAGTGATATTTATAAAACTCACAATAAATGGGAATGTGCACATATGCGTAAAGCTATTACTCGTATGCCTACTATAAAAATATCAATAGTAATAATCTATTAAACCTTACGAAACAGGAGAAAGAGCAGGGGATAAAACCTATTTTACATTATACGAACGGTCGTTCATATAATGCTCACTACTTTGATTAAAACAAGTGAGATTATGAATTACTGTTTCCTGTGTGTGGGAAGCCGCGGGCGCTCCACTTGCTAAGAGTAGATCCGGCCGGACCAAGCAAGCACTGGCGGAAAAGAAGCGGCTGGATTCACACTGGGCAGGCCTGATAACCTGACTTCAGCGACCATCGAGAAGGGTAGGGGGGCGGCAGCATAAGGTCCGCTCAAAGGAGAACAACCGCCAAGCGGCGGCGCTGCCCAATTTAATGCGGGCATCCGGTCAGACCTGGACGGCTATTGCCATTGCGATGAATGGGACTGGGTTTCGGACAAGGGAGAGGTAAGGAATTTAGGCTCGTGCAGGTGCAGCGACTGTTGGCGCTTTTTTTTCGATAAGCTTCATTTATCGGACGTAACAATTGAAAGGCATTTTGATATCCTTTTTCTTCCCCTTTATTCTTTTGTGGGCTGAGTGCACTTTCGATTGCATCTCGGTGAGGTTCATGCCAAGTGGCTGCGACCAGACAATTTTGGAGTTGAAGCCGAGTGCGCCCCTTAAAACTACGCACATCTCTTTCTGAATTGTGTAACAGAATCGCCTGTCTTGGTGGTTATATTTGTCTAAACATATCTAACCATGAAAACTCAAATTCTGGATAAGCCGAGCATCGAGAAAATATCGAGCAGTAAACTTACAAAAAACACTTTCCCAGTTCTGGGAATGAGCTGCGCCGCCTGCGCGGTCAGCGTGGAAAGTACGCTCAAAGCCACCCCGGGCGTTCGGGATGCGGGCGTGAACTACGCCAGTCAGTCCGCTTGGGCGGAGTACGACGACACGGTTAAACCCGCCGAGCTGCAAAGTGCCATTCAATCGATAGGTTACGACCTGGTCGTCGATGCCGAAGACCCCCAGCAGGTGCAGCAGGACGCTCAGCTCAAAGAATACGAAGCTTTGAAACGGCGCACCATTTGGGCGGTGTTGCTTTCCGTTCCCATCGTCCTCATCGGCATGTTCTTCATGGACATTCCCTACGCCAACTGGATCATGATGGCCCTGGCCGCGCCCGTGGTTTTTTACCTGGGACGTGGTTTCTTCATCAACGCCTTCCGGCAGGCCAAACATGGCAAAGCCAATATGGACACGCTGGTTGCTCTAAGCACCGGAATCGCCTTCTTATTTAGTGCCTTCAATACGTTTTACCCCGAGTTCTGGCTGCGGCAGGGCCTGGAAGCGCACGTGTACTTCGAGGCGGCGGCGGTCATTATTGCCTTTATTTCCCTGGGCAAACTTCTGGAAGAAAGGGCGAAATCAAATACCTCCTCGGCCATTAAAAAGCTGATGGGGTTGCAGCCAAAAACGGTTCGAACCATCGTGGATGGCGTAGAGCAGGAAATCCTCGTTTCGCAGGTGCGAGTGAGAACTATCATTCTGGTGAAGCCCGGCGAGCGGATTCCTGTGGACGGCGCGGTCAGCAGCGGGCGTTCCTTCGTGGATGAGAGCATGATCAGCGGCGAGCCCGTTCCCGTCGAAAAAAGCGAAGGCGGGAAAGTCTTTGCGGGTACCATCAACCAGAAAGGCAGTTTCGAATTTCGGGCCGAGAAGGTGGGCGGCGACACGGTGCTGGCCCAGATCATCAAGATGGTGCAGGAGGCCCAGGGCAGCAAAGCCCCGGTTCAGAAGCTGGTCGACCGGATTGCGGGCATTTTCGTTCCGGTGGTCATGGGCATCTCCGTCCTGACTTTCGTGGTCTGGATGCTGGTCGGCGGGGAGGGTGCCTTCACCCACGCCCTGCTGACATCCGTCACCGTGCTGGTGATTGCCTGTCCCTGCGCGCTGGGCCTGGCCACCCCCACGGCCATCATGGTCGGAGTGGGGAAAGGGGCAGAAAACAATATTCTGATCAAGGACGCCGAGAGCCTGGAACTCGCCCACAAGGTAAATGCCATCATTCTTGATAAAACGGGAACGATCACCGAAGGGAAACCCACGGTGAGCGAGTTGATTTGGAGCAAAACCGGGGATGGCCTCGACGATCATAAGCGCATCCTTTACGCGATGGAGGCCCAGTCCGAACACCCGCTGGCCGATGCGGTCGTCAATCGCCTGAAAGATGATGGGACACAGGGTGGTTTGTCATTGGATGAGTTCAACAGCGTAACGGGCCGAGGGGTCAGGGCTAGTAAAGATGGAACGGTTTACCTGGTCGGCAACCGGAAACTGATGGACGAATCCGGCATTACCGTTCCCGAAAAGTTACTGCGTGAAGCTGAAAGTTTGCAGGAGCAGGCCCAAACGGTGGTCTATTTCGCCAATGACAAGGAAGTTCTGGCGGTCATCGCCATTGCCGACCAGATTAAAGCTACCTCGAAAGAGGCCATTGAGACGTTGCAAAGCCGGGGCATTGAAGTGTACATGCTGACGGGCGACAACCGCCAGACCGCCGCCGCCGTAGCCAAACAAGTCGGGCTACGGCATTACGAAGCGGAGGTCATGCCCTCGCAGAAGGCCGATTTCGTGAAGAAGCTGCGAGCCGAAGGCAAAACGGTGGCGATGGTGGGTGACGGCATCAACGACAGCCAGGCGCTGGCCGAAGCCGATGTCAGCATCGCCATGGGAAAGGGGTCCGATATCGCGATGGACGTGGCCAAGATGACCTTGATTACCTCCGACCTGAACAAGGTTCCCAAGGCGCTAAAGCTTTCGGGCCGCACGGTGCGAACCATCCACCAGAACCTGTTCTGGGCCTTCATCTACAACCTCATCGGCATACCCATCGCCGCCGGGCTGCTGTATCCGATCAACGGCTTTTTGCTCGACCCGATGATTGCCGGCGCGGCAATGGCCCTAAGCTCTGTTTCCGTAGTGAGCAATAGCCTAAGGCTGAAGGCAGTCAAATTGTAAAAGAAAATCAATTTAATCAATCAGTTAAACAAACCATAAAAATGGAAACGCTAAAATTCAAAACCAATATCAAATGCGGCGGATGCCTGGCTCAGGTGTCGCCGAACCTGAACGAAACTGTAGGCAAGGGACTCTGGGACGTGGATACCCAGTCACCGGACAAGATCCTGACGGTCGATTCCAACAACGCGGACGAGAATTCCATTCTGACTGCGGTGAGAAACGCGGGCTACAAGGCCGAGCGGATGAGTGCCTGAAGGTGACGGGTCTTGTCAAAGGCAGACCTTCAACGTCTTAAATTAAGGCACCCGGCCAAAACGAAAAACCCCTGGACTTCTGCGGTTAAGCAGAAGTCCAGGGGTTTTCTATTAAGATGGAAAATTCTTATCTCAAACTTCTGGGTTGAGGATTAGGCGGCCATTTTCCGGCACTCCTCGGCGCATTTGCGGCAGGCTTCCGCGCATTTGCGACAGTGCTCGTGGTGGTCGGCATGTTTTTCGCACTCGGCGGCGCAGGCCTCGCAAATCTTCGCGCAGAGTGCACAAACATCGGCCGCGAACTGGCTGTTGGCGGAAATAAACGAAGCCGCTGTAAAGCAGATGGTAGAGCAGTCGCGGTCCAAGCGGATGCAGTCGGCCATCATTTTGACGTCAGATTCTTTCAGGCAACCATCGAAACATTGGTTACAGGTAACGGCGCACGCCAGGCAGGCGTCGAGGCAACTTTGTTGTTTTGGATTAAGCATAAGATTTTAGTTAAAAGTTAAATAATTTAAAATAACTCCCACGGGGAAGTCAGAGCAAACATAACCATGCCTGCCGAGTGGAGCCTTACGGAATTCTTCCCTTTCCGTGTAAGGTTTCAGGGTGCCATCAATTGATCGAGTGCTTTGCGCCTGACGGAGTTGTTTTGTCTGAATTGGGTGGGCGTGAGTCCGGTCGATTTCTTGAACTGGTTGGATAGGTACTGAGCGCTGCTGTAGCTCAATTGGTGGGCAATTTGATCCACCGTTAGTTCTCCATAAACAAGCAATTCCTTAACCCGTTCGATCTTTTGGAGAATGACGAACTGCTCAATCGTGAAGTTCTCATGAATCGAAAATAGCTTGCTCAGGTGAGGGTAACTCAGGCCAAGCTTTTCGGACAAATGATCTGACAAATTGATGGAAAGCGGCTCTTTGCTCCATCGAACCTTTTCGATAATCGCTGTCTTGATGGATTCGATAATCTTCTGACTGTGGCCGTCGATCAGTTGTAGGCCTTGGCGCTCCAGCCCGACTCTGACCCTTTCCCGGTCTTCCGGCGTGAGTTCTTCGGGCAGAGTCACCTCCCCGAGGTGGACGCAGTCCGGACTGAAGCCGAGGTGTTCCAACTCGTCCTTCACCACCTTGATGCAGCGGTCGCAGACCATGTTTTTAACGAATAGTTGTGTCATGTGTGAACTAGGGACGAGAATGAACGGTACGAATATACCTAACTAGTTTCCTCACTTCTGCAAGCGGTCCAGCATTCTTTTCATCTCGGCGATTTCCTCCTTCTGGGCCTTGATAATGTCATCGGCAAGTTTCCTCACTTCCGGGTCT
>JBBSSJ010000042.1:0-20865 GCA_038242095.1 Cytophagales bacterium | reverse complement strand
CTGCTCCCAGCGGACGGGGTGACGCCCCTTCATTCGCAACAGCCCTGCTAAAAACGAGTGCAAAGATAGCCGTACTTATTGGGATATAAAAGGTTTTGCTAGCTTTACAAAATGAAAATACTAGCCGCACCCCAAATCCGCGCCCTCGACGCGCACACGATTAAAACTGAATCCATTAGCTCGCTCGACCTCATGGAGCGCGCCACCCACGCCTTCGTGCGCTGGCTGTGCAGCCGCTACGACAACCGCCGAAAAATTGTATTTTTCTGCGGACAGGGCAACAATGGCGGCGACGGCCTGGCCATCGCCCGGATACTTTCGGCCAAAGGCTACGCGGTGAAAGTGTTCGTCGTGGCGCATACCGACAAACCCTCCGATGACTTTACCCAAAACCTCGAACGGCTCACTGATACACTGGCGGTTCATCACATCAAAACAAAAAAAGACCTGCCCGATCTGGCGGGCGATGAACTGCTGATCGACGCGCTGTTGGGGTCGGGACTGTCGCACCGGGCGGAGGGATTACTGGCCGACTCCATCGCTTGCCTAAATGCTTGTCCGGCGCGGGTGATTTCGGTGGATATTGCTAGCGGTCTTTATATGGACAAGGTCAACGGTGCGGACGATTCCATCGTACGGCCTGACCACACGGTGAGCTTTCAACTGCCCAAACTGGCTTTTATGATTCCACGCAACGGTCCTTTCGTGGGCAATTGGCATGTAGTGGACATTGGCCTCGACTCTCATTTCATCGAACAGGCGGAAACACCCTACTACTTTACCGATCGAAAAAGCGCGCAGAAATTGATTCGTGATCGGGAGAAATTTTCCAATAAAGGTACCTTTGGTCATGGGCTGCTGCTAGCGGGGAGTTTTGGCAAGATGGGCGCGGCACAACTCTGCGGCGGTGCCTGCCTGCGGTCGGGCGTGGGGCTGCTGACGATGCACGTTCCCCGCTGCGGCTACCAAATCATGCAGATCGCCCTACCCGAAGCCATGTGTACTGTCGATATCCACGAACAGATGTTCACGACTTTGCCCGAATTGGGCGCTTACTCGGCCATCGGCGTCGGGCCCGGTCTGGGCAAAGAACCGCAAACGCGGCAGGCACTCGTCGACTTACTCGATCAGGCCAAAGCCCCGATGGTGTGGGATGCCGACGCGCTCAATATTTTGTCGGAAAATCCTGATTTGCTGGCGAAACTACCCGCGCACACCGTCATCACACCCCATCCCAAGGAATTCGAGCGGCTGGCGGGCAAAAGCAAAGACGACTACGCCCGGCTAGAAGCAGCCCGAGATTTTGCCAAAAAACATACGCTGATTGTAGTTTTGAAAGGGGCGCACACGGCCGTGATCTTTCCCGATGGGACGGTGCACTTCAACGCTACAGGCAATGCGGGTATGGCCACGGGCGGCGCGGGCGATGTACTCACGGGCGTGCTCACCGCGCTGCTGGCACAGCACTACGACCCGCAGGATGCTGCCCGTTTGGGGGTGTACCAGCACGGCGTAGCGGGCGACCGCGCTGCCCAGGTACGGACAAAAGTGTCCATGATCGCCTCAGATATTGTGGAAAATTTGGGATGGTAGTTTCTATTGAAAAACCTGCATTTTTTCCGTTTGATAAGTTTTTAATCTAAATGGGCCTTTTTTCCAACCATTCGACAACCGATTGACTCTTACCAGCGTACCTTTCACAGGTGCGAAGGCTTTTTTTCTGAAACTACGGGTGTAGGTCCGTTTTGTTTAAAGGCCCAAGCACGGATTTTGTAATTGGACTTTTATTCAAGCACCATCAAAACACCTGAACTATGAAGAATTCCCTCCTTCGCAGCTTGGACAGCACCAGCCCATCCCGTAAGAATCAAAAGAACTCGCTCGACCAGGCCACGGTCTTTGGGGGCTTGACCGTTTTGATCGTAGTGTACATGGTTTTCCGTTTTATCTATCCTTTGATCGAGAAAGGCGTGCTTTGGTAGGCCTAGCTCAATAATTGGAAGGTCGCCCAGGCTGATACGTAAGCCAGGAACATCGTGTAGGCTAATTGAATGAGGGGCCATTTCCAGCCGTGGGTCTCACGGTACACGACCGCCAGCGTGCTCATGCACATCATGGCAAAAACGTAGAACATAAGAAGCGAGAACGAAACCGCAGGGGTGTACATTGGTCCGCCCGTGCGGGGGTTTCGTTCCTTTTGCAGCCGTTGCCTGATCGTCACGGCATCCTCCCCCGCATCCCCTCCAATACTGTATATGGTCGACATGGTCCCGACAAAAACTTCGCGGGCTGCAAACGAGGTAATCAGCGCAATGCCGATTTTCCAGTCGTAGCCCAGTGGACGAATGGCGGGCTCGATGAACTTGCCGAAATGCCCGGCGTAGGAGCTTTCCAGCCGGGCGGAAGCTACGGCAGCCTGCTGAGTTTGGGGTGCGGCGTTAGTCATCTCATTTATGACTTCCGTTTCGGCGCGCGCCATCTCATCGCCCGGCCCGTAGCTGGCCAATACCCACAACACGATTGAAATAGCCACGATGATTTTACCCGCTTCCACTACGAACGATCTCACGCTGTCGTACATCGTGATGCCCAGGTGGCTCCAGCGCGGCCATTTGTAAGTAGGCATTTCCAGAATAAAATAACTCGGTTCGAGACGCGGGATAAACAACGAAAACAACCAGGCCGACGCCAGCGCGCCCACTAAACCCAGCATATACAAGCCTAGCAACACCAATCCCTGCAAATTAAGGAAACCCAATACCGTTTCGTCCGGTACGACGAGCGCGATCAGAATGGTGTAAATCGGGAGCCGCGCCGAGCAACTCATCAAAGGCGTGACAAAGATCGTGAGCAGTCGCTCGTAGGAATTATTGATGCTGCGGGTAGTCATAATCGCCGGTACCGCGCAGGCCACCCCAGAAATCAAGGGTACCACGCTACGGCCGTTGAGGCCAAACTTGCGCATCAGCTTGTCCATGATGACCATCACCCGCGCCATGTACCCCGACTCTTCGAGCAAGCCGACGAGCCCGAAAAGGAAGGCAATTTGGGGGATAAAAATGATTACCCCACCGATTCCGGCCATGAGCCCGTCAGTCAGCAAATCGTTCAGAACCCCGGAAGGAAGCGTGTTTTTGGTCCACTGAATGGCATTTGCGGTACCCTGGTCGAGCCAGTCCATGGGATATTGCGCCCAGGCAAACACGGCCTGAAATATCAACAACAATACCATCAGAAAAGCTACGTAGCCCCAAACGGGATGCAGCATAATTTTATCCAATCGCCGCGTCCAGGCGGGTTGATCGCTCTCGCCGATGATCGTGACCGACTTGGCTACTAATGGCCGCAGACGGGCGTAGCGCGTGATGGTCTCGTGGGCCAGGAAATCGGTTTTGTCAAAATTGTGGTCGATAATCCGCTTTTCCAGATCAGCCTTTTGATTGACATTCAGGAAAGTAAAGGAGTCGTGCTGACAGAGGTACTGGAGCGCGAGATAGCTGTTGTCCAGTTGATAGTTTTCTTTGACTTCTCCAATTAAGTCTGCCTGACTTTCGGCGGGATCCAGGAAATAAGTTGGCTTAGATTTTCCATCGGCTGATACGCCCTTAATCGCTTCCCTTAAACGATCGATACCCTCGCCGGTCCGGGCGTTAATTCTGACTACCGGTACATTCAACTGCATGGCGAGTTGCACGGCATTCACCTTCAAATTCATGCTATCCGCCACGTCCAGCATATTGAGAGCCAGCACAGTGGGAAAGCCCAAATCGGCGATTTGGGTAAATAAAAGCAAATTGCGTTGCAAATTGGAAGCGTCGGCCACTACTACGACGGCATCAGGATGGTCGGGATGCTGCGGATTGGCCAGAATATCGATGGCTACCTGCTCGTCCCGCGATTTGGGGTAGATGCTGTAAATTCCGGGAAGGTCGATGAGCGTAGCTTCAGTGAGCGTCAGCGTTTCTTGAGGCGTACCGGCCGCAGCAGAATCAGGAAAGCGTAATGTACCGGTTTTTTTTTCAACGGTGACCCCTGGAAAATTGCCGGTTTTCTGACGTAAGCCCGTCAGTTGGTTGAAGAGCGTGGATTTTCCGGAGTTGGGATTGCCGATGAGGGCAATTTTGGGAAAGGAGAATTTCAAATCATTTCGTCACGAGGTGACACGGTAAATGCACTATATTATTCCACTTCGATACTGGCGGCTTCATTGCGACGCAGCGACAGGCAGTAACAGCCCCCAACACGCACACAAATTGGATCGCCAAAGGGCGCCGTAGCGTCAAGACGTACTTCGCAGCCCGGCAGGCAACCCATTTCCAGCAACTTCAAAGACATAGCGCGGTCACTGAATGACTTGATGATGGCGCGCTCTCCCATTTTGAGGTCCGATAAGGTGCGGGTGGCTAGCATAGTGGCTTATTTAGATTTAATATAATTAAACACAAAGTAAACGCATAGCTGCCATAAAGCCAAATGATATTTATCATGTTTTTTATTTGATGAGGGATTATGGGGTACTTTTGTGGCAGATGCAAGAGCTCAAAACCCTCATCTGGAAAGAAATCACGCTAGAATGGCGACAGCGCTACGCGTTCAGCGGCATGCTGCTGTACGTAGTAAGTACCGTTTTCGTATGTTACCTGAGTTTTAACTTAAAACGCAACGAACTGACACCGATTGTTTGGAATACGCTGTTGTGGATTATCCTGCTTTTTACCGCCGTGAACGCTATCGCCAAGAGTTTTGCCCAGGAGCGGCACGGGCGTCTGCTTTATTACTATACCCTGGCCAATCCACAGGCGATTATCCTTTCGAAGATAATTTATAATACGTTACTGATGTTGGTGCTGTCGGGAATCGGTTTTGGCTTTTACGTGTTTGTGATGGGAAACCCGGTCGCCGATTTGGGGTTGTATTGTGTAGGAATCGCGCTGGGTTCGGTAGGGTTCGCTTCGGTGCTCACGCTGGTGGCCGGAATCGCCACCAAAGCCGAAAACAGCAGTATGCTGATGGCCGTGCTGAGTTTTCCGATCATCCTGCCGATGCTGTTGATGAATATCAGACTAGCCAAAAACGCGCTCGATGGCCTGGACCGCAGTGTTAGTCTCGACGAAATAGTCACGCTACTGGCCATCGACCTCATAGTCATCGCGTTATCGTACTTGCTGTTTCCTTATTTGTGGAGAAGTTAATTAATAAGGAATGTGGGAATTAGTGATTGTCGGAGTAATAATGTTGTCCCGAGCACTTGGCAGACTGGCGAAAGCAGTATTCACTAACCGCATGGGCGGCCCCGTCCGACATTCACTAATTCCAAATTGATTTTGTATGAAAAAAGCCTGGTGGAAAATATTGACGGTGGTCATTTTGTGCTACGTCATTTTTCAAGGTTTGCTGGGTGTCGTACCCCGGCAGCCCATTCTGAACGAAACCATTCGCAATCTGTACTTTCACGTTGCCATGTGGCCGACCATGATCGTGATGCTTTTTGTATCGATGGTATTTTCGATCAGGTATCTGAGGTCGAACAGCATCATCGACGATGACAAGTCGGCGGCTTTTGCCAAAGTCGGGATTCTGTTTGGCATTTTGGGGTGCCTGTCGGGTTCCTTGTGGGCCAACTTTACCTGGGGGGATTTCTGGCCCAACGACCCGAAGCTAAACAGTGCGGCGGTGGGTATGCTGATCTATTTCGCCTATTTACTACTAAGGTCGTCTTTTGACGATGAGCAAAGACGCGCCCGCATCTCGGCGGTTTACAATATCTTTGCTTTTTTCATATTCATCCCGTTGATTTACGTCCTGCCTCGGCTGACCGATTCGCTGCATCCCGGCAACGGAGGCAACGCGACTTTCAGCACGCTCGATCTCGACGGCGATTTAAGGATGGTATTTTATCCGGCCTGCATTGGCTGGATTCTGCTGGCAACCTGGATTACCAGCGTTCGCTATCGTCTGCAGGTAATCCAGCGAGTACAGGAGGAGCGGGTGGCAGTAAGTGCCGAGCTTAGCAGTGGATTGGCCGGTTCACCAGAACGAATCAATGGCTAGCCTCAGAAGCTCAAATCTGCCGAAAATTAGTATAATAAATATGATGTCCGTGTCCAAAACATTTATGAAAAGCCTGCTGTTAATTTTCTTAACTTTAACCCTCAGTTCCGTAAACCTCTTTGCCCAACAGGTTGTTAATGCAGAAGTTGAGATGGCTGACCAGATGCGGGCCGATGGCAAAATTTGGGTGGTTGTCGGCGTAATTGCGCTTATCTTTGCCGGAATAATTACCTATCTCATTCGTTTGGACAGTAAGATTTCAAAAGTCGAAAAAGAACTCAATATAAAGTAAAGTACCATGAAAAAATCCCACATTCTCGGTATCGGCGTCATCGCCATCGCTATCGCCATCATCGTCTCTACGGCGGGCGATGCCAGCACGTACGTTGATTTCAGCAAGGCCGAACAGATGGCCATGAACGGCGAAAACAACAGCATTCACGTCGTTGGAACGCTGAAGAAAAACGCCTCGGGTGAGATTCAGGACATGGCTTACCAGCCCGAGATTGACCCCAACTATTTTGTGTTCACGCTCCTTGATAATAACAACCGTGAGCAAAAGGTAGTCTACCGCAGTCCAAAACCGCTTGATTTCGACAAGTCGGAGCAGGTAGTGATTATTGGTAAGATGGATAAGGACCACTTCGAGGCGGAGAAAATTCTGCTGAAATGTCCTTCTAAGTATAACAATGATAAGCTCGAAACCACCGAATACCAAGCCGTTAAACTATGATTCACACCGCCTACGGAGACGCCGGTCACCTGCTCGTCATCATCGCCTTCGTTACGGCGCTGGTGGCGACTTTCGCTTATACAAAGTCCGTTATTTCCTCCACCCGCCTCGACGACGTTCCGGTCTGGAAACGATTCGCCCGCATTGCCTTCTACGTACATGCGGCAGCGGTCGCCGGAGTAGTTTTCTGTTTATACTGGATCATCGGCAATCACTATTTCGAGTACCACTACGCCTGGGACAACTCCTCGCTTTCGCTGCCCACGGAGTACGTTATTTCGAGTTTCTGGCAGGATCAGGAAGGTAGCTTTCTGCTCTGGATTTTTTGGAATATGGTTTTGGGACTGGTCCTGATCGTGACCAATCGCTCTTGGGAAGGACCCGTCATGGCGATTTTCGCGCTGGTACAGGCATTCCTGGCCTCCATGATTTTGGGAGTCGTGATTCCCGGTCTGGATCTGAAAATCGGCTCCACGCCCTTTCTGTTGCTCCGCGAGGCGATGCCCGAAATTCCCGTCTGGCAGACCAATCCCAACTTTATTCCCAGAGATGGCAATGGTCTCAATCCGCTGTTGCAAAACTACTGGATGGTCATCCACCCGCCTACCCTATTCCTGGGCTTTGCCACCACGCTGATCCCCTTCGCTTTCGCAATGGCCGGGCTCTGGACCAAAAAAGTGACGGAATGGATTCGTCCGGCTTTGCCTTGGGCCTTATTTTCAGCCATGATTTTGGGTGTAGGAATTCTGATGGGCGCTTATTGGGCCTACGAAACCCTTAATTTCGGCGGCTACTGGAACTGGGACCCGGTGGAAAATTCCTCGTTTGTGCCCTGGCTGGTGCTGGTCGCCACAATCCACGTCATGATTATCGGGCGTAAAAATGCCACCGCTCTCAAGACGGCCTTCATTCTTGCGATCGCTACCTTCATTATGATTTTGTACTCCACGTTCATGACGCGGAGCGGTATTTTAGGAAATGCCTCGGTGCACTCATTCACCGATTTGGGCCTATCGGGACAGCTCCTGATCTACCTCCTGACCTTTACGGTGCTGGCTGTGGCCCTACTGATTTACCGCTGGAAGCTCCTGCCCTCCGACACCAAAGAGGTATCGACTTATTCACCCGAATTCTGGATGTTCATCGGCGCGACGGTGCTTTGTCTGTCGGGTTTTCAGATTATTAACACGACCTCGTTTCCGGTATACAGTGCCATCGCCGAAAGTTTTGGCAAGATCATTAATCTGGCGCCCCCAACCGACGCCATTGCGCACTACAATCGTTTCCAGATATGGTTCTTCGCATTGATTACCGTCCTGACGGGCATAGGGCAATTCATGTGGTGGAAACGCACCGGTGAGGGACGCCTGAACACGCTTTATCCCCCGTTGCTCATTACGCTGATATTGAGCGCCATTTTCATCACGTTGGGAGAAGTTCGCACCATCTCATATATTGTGTTGCTTACCGCCGCTGTCTTCTCCATTGTCGCCAACGGTACCATTCTGCTCAATATCCTGAGCGGAAACTACAAGCTATCGGGCGGCGCGGTGACCCACATCGGGGTAGCGCTGATGCTGATCGGCATTCTATTTTCCTCGGGCTACACGCGGGTGGTTTCGCTGAACAATTCCGGGCTGATGATCTCTCGCTCGGAGGAATTTACAAAAGACGATAACAAGGAGAACAAGGAGAACGTCACCTTGTGGCTCAACCGTCCGGCACAAATGGGCCAATTCATGCTCACGTGGCGCGATGTTCGTATCGAGCCACGTTACATCCCTGAGTACATTCCAAAAAGCTGGGTCGAAATCATCGAAAATGATTTTCACGCCGTGGCTTTGCGTGACATTGTCGTCAACGACAAGGAGTACTACAAAACGGGCGACACGCTGGAAATCTATCCTGAAAACTTCTATTACGAAATAGAGTACCGCGAGCCCTCGGGCAAGGTCTTTACGCTTTTTCCCCGAGCCCAAATCAACCCACGGATGGGGCTGATTTCATCGCCCGATATTCAGCGGAAGTACAACAAAGACCTGTACACGTACGTCTCGATGGTCACCAATCCGTTGGAAGAAGGCAAGTGGAGTCCTACCGAGGAATTCACGGTAGCGATGAAGGATACTTTCTTTGTCAACGACTACGTTGCGATTCTGGACAATGTCGTTCGCACGGATAAAGTGGATGGCATCCAACTGGGCGAAAACGATGCTGCTGTAAAAGCCATCATCCGGGTGCTCGACGCCGAACGCGAATACATCCTTGACCCATCGTTTGTGATTCGTAACCGCAACGTGGGTCGTAAAGCCCAGGTCAGCAACGAACTGGGACTACGCGTTCAGTTCAACGAGATCAACCCCAAAACGGGCGAATTCACCTTCGCCGTGAATACCAAGCAACGCGATTTCATCGTGATGAAGGCTTTGGAAAAGCCACTTATTAACGTACTGTGGTTAGGTACCTTCGTACTCACTATCGGTTTCCTGATGGCGACCATTCGCCGCTTCCGGGATTTCTTCCAAAATCAAAAGCGCGAATTGGCCACGACGACTCTTAAGCCCAAGAGCAGAACGCCGCAAAAGGTCTAAACCTGCTTTCTCCTCTGTCATTTTCTAACACTGACAGCCTTTAAATGGCTGTCAGTGTTTTTTTTAGCCACGATCTCTATACGATTTCCATCACGGTCCAGTACTCCGCTTTCGTAATAGCCATCACCCGTCGTGCGAGGTTAGCTTACCACCTTTAACCGCCGGTACCTAGTTCTTCGGTCAGGCGGTTTACTTCTCCCAACTTCCCACTAACAGCCGCAAAGTGCGTAAGCCCTGGGCATTCCGTGTCTCCGGGGGCCCTTCCTACCATGACACCTTCTTTCTGCATGATTTCCAGCCGGAACACGCCAAAAAAGTCAGGAGCTAAATTCAAAGCCTTTGCGCGAGTTGAGGTGATTTTCGCTGGCTTCCGCTCCAAAATGCTACTGGTAGAATTGACAAACTGCTTCCAGGGGCAGCGTATAAAGTGTAATGTGGTCGAGTCGAGCCATTGGTATTTTTAGTTTGTTATGGCAAGAGTCCCTATGGGACCAAATTCCAGGCTTCCCGCCAAAAACAACGACTTAGCCGCTTGGCTGGTGTTAAGCTGCACGCTATGCTGGACTTTTATAAATACTTTTTCCTGAGCCAGTGGAGCGCGGCCGTTGCGCCAGGTAGCCGTGGCCGTCCAGGCACCCGAAGTTCCGCTCACCGGGCGCAACCCCGCACTTTGGGCGGTGGAAAGCATGGGCGTTGCCGAAGTGAGAAATGGGCTGCTCGCCAAAGTTTCGGCCCACAGATGGGAGGCTTGGATGAGGCCCTGCTCGTTGAAGTGCAGCCCATCCCGGCGACCCGTATTGTCGATCAGGTTAAGATTTGGTCCAGTATACGCATGTGGATCGGCCGCGATTTGCTGCTGCTGGGCCGCTACAATATGGGTGAGGGTTCCATTATTATAAGCTGAAATGGCCACCATCCATGCCAAGGTGCTATTATTGGCGTCCAACCTTGACTTGGCTACCACCTGTTCGGAATAAAATTTAAAATCACTGGTGGAGCTCCCGGCATCATTGACCCCATGACTGGAAAGCACCCCCCGCAGCCCCGTGACGGGAGCGTAACGAATCAAAGTGTTTTTGATGTTTACATAGGGCATGCGGATGCTGTAATTAATGAAGCCGTGGGTAAATGGAATGTTGTAAGCGGCTTTGTAAGTCTGCTGCATACTCGAGCCACCAAAAGCCGCGCCGTAGAAGAGGATCGGAACATTCAGCCGGGTCGTCAGTGAATCGCCCAGGCGGCCCCAGTACCAGGCATCACCCTGAAAAGGCGCAATGGCCGACATCAACCGGTTATAGTTGAAGGGCAGTAAGCTGGTATCGGCGGTTTCGTTGTATTGTTGTTGCATTTCCGGCGTAAGAAAATCAACACTACTCACCCTATCGTCCAGACTACTGACGGAGCCTTCCGGGGACCCCTGAGCATTGGAGTGGCCAACGATCAAAAACACCTCACCAATACCGACATGGGTCAGCGTGGTCGTGTCTCCGAGCGGGATACCTTGCGTGATACCGCGTACCTGCAAATCGTACCAGCCACCTGTTCCGTTGATTTGGCCGGAATAAAGACCCGAAATGGGAGTTGTTTCCACCGTTTGCCAGGCGGTGGTGGTACCCTGTCCGGTCTGTCGAGCCACGAGCCGGGCCTCCACCCGGTCGAGCGTGTCGGGACATTGCCCTTTGATAAACACGGCGGCTTGTCCAAGATTATTCTGTTGAAGCACGATCCGGTAGTAGGGAAAGGTAATGGATATCTGGCCGAAAGTTTGCCCTGAACCAGACATCAGTAAAATGAGCCAGAGTACTCGCGAGGTGCGTCGAGTACCCAGCAATAGCGGGGTTTTCATTGGTAGTGAGGGAAAATTGTAATTAAATTGAGAGAAATTTACCGTGCCACAAGGTACATAGAGTTTTGAATAACAAGTAAATATTTTATGAACCACTTAATAAATATTTATAACTTTTTTAATCTCACTTGATCTCCTCCCTCATGCGCACTTTTTTCAAAATCCTTGGGATTATTCTCGCTTTGCTGATTGCGGTCCTACTTTGGAACACCTTCAACTTTAAATCAAAACAAC
This sequence comes from Cytophagales bacterium, assembly GCA_038242095.1. Taxonomy (GTDB): domain Bacteria; phylum Bacteroidota; class Bacteroidia; order Cytophagales; family Spirosomataceae; genus Persicitalea. The sequence goes on along the minus strand of JBBSSJ010000042.1, from coordinate 9,410 downwards.
TCACTGACATACCGCCCGCTCCGGCGATCTCCGTGAGCGACTCGGCCATAGTTCACCTTAGCCAGGCTGTTCGATTCAAGACGATTTCCAATCAAGATCCGACACTAAATGATTCCACAGCGTTCACAGCGTTTATTTCTTATTTGGAAAGAGCTTTTCCACTAGCCCATGAGCGTTTGCAGCGGGAGCGCATCAATGATTTCGCTCTGCTATTCGAGTGGAAAGGCAGCGATGCTTTGTTGAAACCAATCCTGATGATGGGCCACTATGACGTAGTACCGGTCATCGAGGGTACCGAAGATCTCTGGGAAGAAGAGCCTTTTTCGGGTCTGGTGCAGGATGGCTTTGTGTACGGGCGTGGGACACTCGATGACAAAAGTACGGTCATGGGCTTGCTGGAAGCTGCCGAGTATCTTTTGAGCCAGAATTTTCAGCCCAAACGCACGATCTACTTTTCTTTCGGTCACGATGAGGAGGTCAGCGGCCGCCGGGGTGGACAAGCCCTCGCCCGAACGCTGGAACAGCGCGGCGTGCAATTGGAAATGGTCATCGACGAAGGCGGAACGATTAAAACTGATGGCGTCGCGGGCCTCGACAAAACGGTGGCGCTCATCGGTATTGCAGAGAAGGGCTACACCAGCATCCAACTCACCGCCAAAGGCCAGGGCGGGCACTCGTCTATGCCGCCCGATAAAACCAGTATCGGCCTGCTGGCTACGGCGCTGGATCGCCTGCAGAATACGCCATTCAAGTCGTCGTTGGGTGGCACGGTAGGCGAGATGCTAAACTATCTGGGGCCGGAAATGCCGTTTGGCCAGAAACTTGCCGTAGCCAACAAATGGTTGCTTGAACCCGTGCTCATCAAATCGTTCGGGAGCACCAATTCGGGCGCGGCGAGTACGCACACCACAATCGCGCCCACGATTTTGCGGGCCGGCGTGAAGGATAACGTGCTGCCCATCGACGCTACCGCTATTGTCAACTTTCGGATCTTGCCCGGCGACTCGGTGCAGGGCGTGCTCGACCACGTGAGGAGCGCCATTTATCTGCCCGAAATCGAGGTTATATCACTGGCGGACTCCGATGCAGAGCCTTCACCCGTATCTTCGCCCAATGCCGCGCCTTTTCAGCTCCTCAGCCAAACCATCATTAGCTGTTATCCGGGAACATTGGTTACCCCCTACCTGGTGCTGGGGGCGACCGATGCGCGCTACTATCGCAAATTAAGTGACAATGTCTATCGTTTCACCCCGTATCGACTCAACGAGCAAGACCTGGATCGGATACATGGTACCAATGAGCGCATCGAAGTCGAGGCTTATAAAGCCATGATACGATTTTACGCGACGTTGCTACAAAATTTCAGTATGAAGTAGTCCCGCATTTTACTTATATCCATTTGACAGTTAATTCCCCGCAATGAATACTGGATATGTTTATAAAAAATCAATAGTCGGCCGCAATTAATGGTACTATTGGATGGAACTCATGCATATTATGGCCAAAAGCGTACTTTTTCTACGTCGTTTGTGACCTGGGTGTGATTTGGGCGTCGGAAGAAACAGATACCAAGTCCTACCAGACACACACATTCTTAGTAACCTGAAAGCATCTCCAACCGGGGATGCTTTTATTTTTTCATATGCGAGTATACTATCAAAACAGGAGCCTGGCTAAGCATCCGGTGCTTTGGAGTAGAGCCTTACGCAAACTACCTTTACATCATAAACCCAACCCAATCAGCGTGCGCCCTACTTTACTTTATTCCCTGTGGCTATTTCTTATGGTTTCAGGATCGATCTATGCCCAAAAACCCAACGCAAAATACCAGTATCGCATCCACGCGGCTGCCTCGGCTCCTGAAATAGACGGTATCGGGGATGATGCCGCCTGGCAGGACACGCAGGTAGCGACTGATTTCTTCATGATGCAGCCCGTCGATACCACGTTCGCGCGCGCTCGCACCGATGTACGCATGACGTACGACAAGCAAAATATCTATATTCTCGTCACCAATTATAAACCCATTCCGGGCAGCCTGGTCGTAGAATCATTACGGCGGGACTTCGGTTTCAACGCCAACGACAATTTCCTGCTGTTCATGGATACGTTCGACGACCGTACCAACGGCTTTTCCTTTGGTTCGAACGCGGTGGGCGCCCCCTGGGACGGACAAATGTTCGATGGCTCGTCCATCAACCTGAGCTGGGACAATCGATGGTTTACCTCCGTCAAAAACGACGACGAAAAGTGGGTTTGGGAGGCTGCAATTCCTTTCAAGAGCATCCGCTATAAGCCGGGTATTACCGAATGGGGCATTAATTTCAGCCGCCTCGAACTGACCATCGCCGAAAAATCGGCTTGGGCGCCTGTACCCCGACAGTTTCCCAGTGCGGCGTTAGCCTATACCGGCGTGCTGGTATGGGATCAGCCGCCGCCCGATCCGGGGGCCAACATTTCGATTATCCCCTACGCCGCTACCCGTTTAACCCGCGACTTCCAACGGGAAAATGGGTACAATCGCAATTACGACATCGGCGGCGATGTCAAGATCGGCATCACGCCGTCGATCAACCTCGACCTGACGGTCAATCCTGATTTTTCGCAAGTCGACGTGGACGTTCAACAAACCAACCTCGACCGTTTTGAGCTTTTCTTTCCCGAGAAAAGGCAGTTCTTTTTAGAAAATGCCGACCTCTTTGCTAATTTTGGTTATGGCTCCATTCGGCCGTTCTTCTCGCGGCGCATCGGACTGGGCGTACCGATTCAGTACGGAGCGCGGCTCAGCGGCAAGCTTAACAAGAAGTGGCGAATCGGGGTACTCAACGTCCAAACGGCTTCCCAAGACAGCCTGCCGAGCAACAATTTCTCCGTGGTGGCCTTGCAACGGCAGGTTTTCGCCCGCTCCAACGTGCGGTTCATTATGGTCAATAAAGACGCCGTACGCTTTGACCCGGAGCGGAACGCGGCTTTCAATAAATACAACCGGAACATTGGAGCGGAATATAACCTGGCTTCGGTGAATAACCTGTGGACGGGAAAGGCCGTTTTTCTGAAGTCATTCAGCCCCGACCGCAAGGGCGACGACCTTACCCACGCCGCCAATATCCGGTACAACAATACCAACTTTTCGTTCGAGTGGCAGCACGAGTACGTCGGCGCCAACTACAATGCTGAGGTCGGTTATGTGCCCAACGCGATTCGGAACGGATACTATAAGATCAACCCGAAAGCAGGATACCTCTTTTTTGTAAAATCCGACAAGCTCATCAGCCACGGGCCGAGCCTAGGCACCACCCTTTTCTGGAACAAGCAAGGTAGCCTGACCGACCAGGAAACTTTCCTCAGTTACGACTTCAATTTCAGAAACCGGGCCACGGCCATGGTATGGGCTGCGACCAACTACGTTAAATTACTCCGCCCATTCGATCCTACCAATTCGGGCCGGGAGCGGTTGGCTACCGGCACCGAACACCACTGGAAATCGACGGGCTTCGAATTCAACTCCAGCCCCAAGCGTAACTTCACCTACGCCCTGTCGGGTCGATTTGGCGGCTATTACCAGCAGGGGGAAAGGACTAATTTTGGGACGAGCCTGGGTTACCGTTTCCAGCCCTACGTAGCGCTGGCGCTGAGCAGCAACTACAACAACATCCAACTACCCGCGCCCTGGAACCGCATTGAGTACTGGCTAGTGGGGCCACGGGTCGATGTGACCTTTCGCAACAACCTTTTCCTGACCACCTTTCTGCAGTACAACAACCAGGCAAACAACGTCAACCTCAATACCCGCCTGCAATGGCGTTACAAACCTGCCTCGGATTTGTTCATCGTTTATACCGACAACTACCTGCCCGAAAATTTCATGGTCAAAACCAGAGCGCTGGTATTGAAATTTACGTACTGGTGGAACGTTTAGTTGATACCAGTCTTCCTCACAACACCTCAATTACCATGTTCAAAATCCAAAACCGCCGTTCGCTTTTACCCGTCGCACTTCTCGTCTTGTTTGCCTTAAACAGTTGCCAGAAGAAAGACCCGTTCACGGTCACCGAAGCCGAAATTGTTTCGGAGATGAAAGCCAATAAAAATTACGAAAAAATAGCCGCCTACGGCCAAAGCATCGGCTTGGGGGCCGATTCTACGCTTATCCGCGAAAAAGGAATCCTGGCGTACCTTACCGTAGTCGGCTACGGCCACAAGCCAGCCCATATCGAACACATCGAAAAAACGCTGCAACCCGACACAGCCAAGGTCAAATTAGCCGGTTGGGAACTGACACAAGGTACCGACATTGAGAAAGCAATGGCCGATTTGGAACCGCCTTACGATGCCTATAAAGCGCTGAAAAAACACTATCAGCGGCTGGTGCAGGAAAGCAAGCCGGATAGCGCCGCACTAGTGGCCGAATCGCTCAATGCCTACCGTTGGATCCACCGGCAGGCGCAAGGTTCGGAGCGACTGTTGCTGGTCAATATCCGGGGCGCTTATTTGAAAGGACTGGATTCGCTGGGAAAGGAGCAAATTAGGATGAAAGTAATCGTGGGTAAATCCAAAACGGCTACGCCGGGGCTCGATACCTACGCCACTAACGTAATCACCTATCCCTACTGGAATATCCCGTCGAGCATCGCGGTGGGGGAAATGCTGCCCAAAATCCGGGCTAACGTGTACTACCTGCAACGCAACGGCATCGAGGTACTAGACAATAAAGGACAAGTGGTAAACGAGTTCGACGTTGACTGGAACAGCCTTTCGGAGGCTAAGTTTCCCTACCGTTTTCGGCAGGACAGCGGGGAGGGGAATTCACTGGGGTTCATGAAAGTCAATCTGCTCAATCCGCTGGCGATCTATCTGCACGATACCAACGTCAGGACTTTGTTTGGAGAAAAAGAGCGCTGGCGGAGCCACGGTTGCGTGCGATTGGAACAGCCCGCGCAACTTGCCAACTACATCGCCGGAAAGAAAATTGTGGACGATAATTTTATAGAAGAAGCCCTCGCCACGCCCGAAGCTGACCGCAAGCCCAAGACGCACAAGTTGGATAAGAAAGTACCGACGTTCCTCTACTACCTGCCTGCCGATGTAGACCATTCCGGTAATCTGACGTTTTACCCAGATGTCTATGACTTGGAGAAAGCCGTCATCTGAGGCAAAGCCACAGCCTTGCTCAGGTACTTCGAGTGCCGCAAATACCCCGCATCGGGCGAATATAGGAACAGGCCCGCGCCGTTTCTCAGGAGTTTGATCAACGATTCATGATCGGCTTGCGAGACGGCCGGACATCCCAGGCTACGCCCTAGGTAGCCCCTTTGGCGGATAAAGTCCTCGCTCACGTAATCGGCCCCATGCATGACGATCGCCCGCGCCAACGCCTGATCGTTGATGTTTTTTTCCAGTCCCTGCAAGCGAAGCGACAGGCCGTGCTTTCCCTGGTAGGTACCCAGCGCGCGGTAAAATCCGAGACTGGATTGGTAGGACGAGTTTACATTGGAAAAGCTCCTGGCAAATTCCTGACCCGAGTTGCGGCCGTGGGCCACGTAAGTATTGAGCAGAATTTTCTTTTTGGCAAAATCAACGACGTACAACCGCTTTTTGTTAGAAGACTGGCTAAAATCAGCAATTGCCAGGATTGGTTTGGAAAAACCCGCCGCTCGGAAACCGTACCAGGCGTAGCGAAATGCTTCCTCGGAGAGTCCGGCGGCTTGCAAATGCAGCGAATCGTACAGGCTGGTGCACAACTGCTCGTCGGTAAGCGAAACGTCTGAGGGATTGAGTTGGGCAATGGTCTGGCCGATTTTAGGCGTCACCCGACTTCTTTCTATTTTCTTGAATCCGGCCAACAAACCAACAAAAACAATTCCAACGGCTAGCAATCCTCCTACCTTACGCATACGCTATTTCTTACAGATGGTGTTGTGAAGTTCCCCCCCTATACGCGCATCCACCCCAAAATGGTTCCCCGGACGCCGCTAAAACCCAACGGATTTGTCCAATTCATCGTACCTTTGCGCCCTTATTTTTTTCTTCATTTGGCGATGACTTTCCCTACGCTTACCCATTCCTCCTCCATTTTCCAGGCCCTGGCGGCTTTTTTCAGAAATCCGCAGGCGCGGGCGGTGGGCCTTGTTTTCACGGCGGATAGTTTTCTGTTTGGTAGCTGGGTAGCGCGTATCCCTTTCATAAAGTACCAGCTTGGCATTAACGATGCACAACTGGGATTAGCGCTTTTTTTTCTGCCTATTGGTTCTATTGTGATGAATCCTTTTACCGGGCGCATCATTCAGCGCATCGGTTCGGCGCGGGGTTGCCTGTACGGCGGCGCAGGATTTTTTGCCAGCATCATGATTCCTGTTTTAGCTCCCAACCTGCCCACCCTGGCGGCGGGTTTGTTTGTCATGGGCTTCTTCACGGCCCTGCTCAACGTGTCGATGAATACGTGTGCTGCTAACGTGGAAAAGGAGCAGGGGGTCAAAATCATGTCGACCTGCCACGGCATGTGGAGTTTGGGCGGCATGGTGAGCAGTGCCTTGGCCGGGGCATTCATCTGGGCGCAAGTACCGGCGGTCTGGCACGCGCTGGGGGTGGCCATCATGCTGATTACATTCATCGTGCTCGTGCAGCCGCTACTCCGCCAGATTGAGGAAATAAAATCCAACGAAAGCACCTCGTTGGCCCGCCCCACCAAAGCGCTCACGATTCTGATCCTGATCGGAATGGCGGTTTCGATGGGTGAAGGCCTTGCCTTCGATTGGAGTGCTGTCTATCTGCGTGAGATCGCCCGCGCCTCCCCTGGAATTTCAGCGCTGGGCTTTGCTTTTTTCTCGCTTGCGATGACGATCGGGCGCTTCGTCGGCGATACGGTCATCCCCCGTTTTGGCCAAAAACGCCTCTTGGCCGTGGGGGGCGCGGTGGCTGCTTCCGGCCTGCTCATCGCAGTGCTGTTTCCCTACCCAACTATGGTTTTGCTGGGCTTCCTTATTCTGGGGTTAGGTAGTGCGCTTGGTGCGCCGATGCTTTATACCGCATCCATGCAGCTCCCCGGCACCACCCCCGCCGCCGGACTCGCCACTTTTGCCACCCTGAGTTTTATCGGCTTTATGGCAGGCCCGCCTATTGTGGGTTTCATCGCTCAGGGCTACGGCTTGCCCTACGGGTTGCTTTTCGTGGCAATTTTGCTGCTTGGTAGCGCTGTCTTAAGTCGTTGGGCAAGGATATAATAGGGCAACCTCGCTCCTGCTTTTTATCTCTTCTTCTTGCCAAATGTAATCAACACCACACCCGCTAAAATAATGGCTGCCGAAAGTAACGATTGGCTGGTGATCGCCTCCCCGGCAAAGGCAGCGCCCAGTACCATGGCCACCACAGGATTGACGTAAGCGTAGGTCGACAGCAGCGTTGGCGGGGCATTCCGGGCCAGCCAGGCAAAGGACGAAAAGCCGATCAACGAGCCAAAAATGACCAGATATATTAAAGCCCAGATTGCTTTGTCGGGCGCGTGGCTGATGCTTGTCAGCGTGACGGGCTCGACTATCAGACTCGTTATCAAAAGCAGTCCTCCGCCGACCAGCATCTGTACGGAAATGGAAATAAGCTGGTTGGGCAATTTCATTTTACCCGAAAGCAGGGTACCCGTGGCCCAGGCTAAATTTCCCACCATGATGATGCCGATGCCCAGCCAACTCTCGCTGGAGGTAGCCCGGAAGCCCCCAGGTTTGACGAGCAAGCCGATGCCGACCAGCCCAACCGCCAGTCCCGCCAGCGCCAGTTTAGTGGGTTTAACCTTGTTAAACGTAATCCAGTTGAGCAGCACGATGAATAGCGGCAGCATTCCGGCCAGCAGGGCCGCGACACCCGTCGGGATGTATTGCAGTGCCACCGTCATCCCACCATTGGCGATTGACAATAGCAATATTCCAATAAGCCCCGCCGATAGCCATTCTTGGCGGCTCGGGCTGGCGTGGCCGGTTAATCGCGCAAAGGCGTACATAAGAATGCCTGCCGTAAATAGCCGACAACCCGCCATGTAGAGTGGCGGCATTTGTTCGGTCATGAAATGAATGAACAGGTAGGTTGATCCCCACAAAATATAAACCGACAATAGATTTAAGACCAGATGCGTACGGTTCAGCTGCGTCGCCAATCCGCCCGGCGCGGCCAGATCGGACGGCTGGATGCGGGGCTTCCATTTGGGGAGAAAGATTGCCATTCGCTTTTGTATTGAAAAGTATTACGGCGCAACGATACGCTTAATTTTCCCCAAAGTTCGGCGATAACTTCCTTAATTTCAAAGTACTATGCATTGTACTATTTTTAAATGGGAAAGTGTTATAAATGCAAAAAAGACGTTCAACGCTTTACTGTCGGTGGGCTGAAAGTTTAGCGTCGAACGTCTTTTCTATCTAGCAGATTCCTGGCAGGACGGGCTGGAAGCCCGTACCACAAACGGGCTACTTCTTGGGGCTTCCACCCATCGTGGCGGAGGAATTATCCTTTTTGGGTTGATCTTTCCGGGCTTTCTCGGAGTCGCCAGCCTTTATGACGGTGATAATTTAATTGTCGAAGTATTCTTATCTGTAGCTATCGACATAATCGTTTGCCATATCATATGACTAGAAATTAACTCTGGATTTGGTTCTAATAAGCATGCAATATCAATAGCTTGTTTATAATACCAATCAGCTTCTGCAAAATGCCCGATAGCTGATAACGAAAAACATATTTCACAAGCTAACTGACACATGTTCACTAGTCCATTGAGGTGCATATGATGAGGTGGTTGCGAACCAATATGATCTAACATACTAGAAAAGTAAAATTTAGCCTTTTCATAATCTTTTCTTTCGTTAATGTAATAAAGGACAACAATCCGAGTAAAAGAAGATTTTTCGTATGTCACATTGATGCGCTCAATCTGCCTGGGTGTCAATAGGGTTTTTTGATGTATATCTTCTATATGTTCATCTTTAATTTCGTTAATTAAAATTTGATCTTTTATAAATATATTAACAGAAGCTAAGCGCATTCTAGGATCATTGAAAGTTTCGTTCAGATATTTAAGTCTAGCGAATAATTCTGATCGTTTATTCACATCTGGCACTTCTGAATATTCAAAAATCAGATCCCCAATTGCGTAAAACTCCTGCAAAGGAATATCAGCCCAAACTATGGTATGTTTTTCATTGAATTCTCTGGTATATTTTTCATCAACTCCTAATCTACTAAGCTCTTCTCTTGCTCTATCAAAATCACCGTTAAGTAAAAAATCTTCGTCGTCAGGCTGAGTACTGCCCAAAATTAAAGGATTTTCGACAAACCTGTCAGTATTTTCTTTGATAATAGACTTGTTGCAATAGGAATATAAATGTATTTTTGGTGCCATGAATATTTCAACTACGAGTTTAACAACG
>JBBSSJ010000041.1:0-21211 GCA_038242095.1 Cytophagales bacterium | reverse complement strand
TAACAACCGCGTGTCAAGACCAACGGGCGCCCGCGCCTTTATTACTGCCATCGGCACGGCTGTCCCGCCACATCGTTTCGACCAAAAACGCATTGCCGATTTTATGGCTAAAGCCATGGGGCTCGACGCCGACGGAGAGCGTCGGCTGCGCGCATTATACCGCAGCACCCGCATCAAACAGCGTTTTTCAGTCTTGCCCGACTACGGTGCCGAGCCGGGAGAATTTACTTTTTATCCCAATACGCCCGATCTGGAGCCATTCCCCACCGTGCAGCAGCGCATGGTCGCGTATCGCCAGTATGCCGTGGGCCTGGCCGAAGTGGCGCTTACCCAATGCCTGCACGACACGGCCACCCGGCCCGAGGACATCACCCACCTCATCACGGTGAGCTGCACGGGTATGTACGCGCCCGGACCCGACATTGAGTTGATACCCCTGCTTGGGCTGCGGAGTTCGGTGCACCGCATTGCGGTCAATTTCATGGGATGTTACGGTGCGTTTAACGGCTTGAAAACTGCCACCGCGATCGTAAAAAGCGATCCGTTAGCCAAGGTACTGATGGTGTGCGTGGAGTTGTGTACTTTGCATTTTCAGAAAAAAAACGAGGAAGACCACCTGCTCGCCAACGCCCTCTTTGCCGACGACGCGGCGGCGATTCTGCTGGAAGGCCAGGTCCCGGAAGTAGCGGAGGCCTCGGCGCTGGAAATCGTGGATTTTACCTGTGAAGTACTGCCCGAGGGTAAGGACGATATGGCCTGGCACATCAGCGATTTCGGGTTCGAAATGAAACTGACTTCCCGCGTTCCTGACGTCCTTAAAACGGGGCTGCCCGCGCTTTTGGCCCGCATTACGAAGGCTCAGGGCATTCAGCCGGACGACATCAACCTTTACGCCATCCACCCCGGCGGACGGCGGATTCTGGAAGTCGTGGAGCAGGTGCTAGGGCTTACGCATCAGGACAACGCCGCCGCCTACGAAACCCTCGCCGAGTACGGCAACATGTCGTCCGGCACCATTCTGTTCGTGCTAAAAAAACTCTGGGAACTCAACCGTCAATCCAAAGGCGCCTGGATTTTCGCCAGCGCCTTCGGACCGGGACTCACGGCAGAATCTGCGTTGCTCAAGATCGTATAGCATCGTTTTTCCCAGGGGTGAACGGTTAAAGGTTAAAAGGTAAAAGGAGGCCCGAAATCCGTTTACCTTTTACCGTTCACCCTTAACCCTTTTTTATGATCACCCTCCTCCTTAAAACCTACCTCAAACGTTTAACCAACCTGAGCGGACGAAACAAGTCGTTGTTGTTGAGTCATTTGGCGGCGGAGCAGTTTTTGGATTTGCACGACACTGACTTTTTATTGAGCAAATCTTCTTTCGATTTGGTGGGGCAGTTGCTGGCGGGTAAAAACCGAATTCCTTTGTGTGACGCGCAGGATCCGCGCTTCGATAAGGTTAACGAAGTGAGTAAGCGGCTCCGCAAAATTGCCCGCACCGAGCGATTCATCGAGCAGGAGCGCGGTACCCGTGACCTGTACGTGGGCTATCCTTTTGTGCGGGGGAAGTTTGCCGATGGGGCGGTGGTGCACGCACCACTGCTGTTTTTTCCGGTCACGCTGCGGCTCGACCGTGAGCAGTGGTGCCTTTTTGGCCGCGACGATGCCGGGTTAACGCTCAACCGTAGCTTCGCGCTGGCCTACGCGCAATTCAACGAGGTGAAAATTCCCGACGACATTCTGGAAAAAAGTTTTGAGGATTTTCCCAAAGATGCGCTTGCGTTTCGCACGGCCCTTTACGAATGGTTGAAGGAAACGCCCTTTCGGCTCAATTTTAATCAGGCGCTATTTGAAAATACGCTGCAACCATTCGAACCTTTAAAGAGCAGCGACTTACAGGAGATTGAGAAAAACGGCGAGCTGAAACTTTACCCCGAAATGGTGTTGGGTACCTTCCCGCAGGCGGGGTCCTATCTGGTGCCGGATTATCATGTTTTGGTAAAATTGGCCGAGGCAAGAGCGCTCGACATGCCCTTGTTGACTGGAGCAAAAGACGAATCACCCGCAGAACTCGACGAAACGGCACCGCCCGTTCCCATGCGGGAGGAAGACATCCTGACCCCACTGCCCACCGATCTATCGCAGGAAAATGTGATCCGGCTGGTGAAAGGGGGGCAATCGGTGGTGGTGCAGGGCCCGCCCGGAACCGGCAAGTCGCAGCTGATTTGCAATTTGATGGTCGATTTTGCGGCGCGCGGCCAGCGGGTGCTGCTGGTATGCCAGAAGCGGGCGGCGCTCGATGTCGTTTACCAGCGGCTGCAATCGCTGGGCTTCGGCGATTTTGCCGCCCTCATCCACGATTTCAGGAGCGATCGCGCGGCCCTTTACCGCCAGATTGCCGCACAGATCGATAGGGTAGACGAAAACAAGGCACTTAATTACAGCCTGGATGCAGTTTTTCTCGACCGTGAATTTACCAAGGATAGTCGGCTGATCGATCAGATCGTCGGTGAACTGGAAGCCTTCAAGAGCGCGCTTTTCGACGAAACCGAGAGCGGTCTTTCGGTCAAAGAACTCTACCTATCCTCTGACCCAGCCGCCCCCCAAGTCGATTTGCGGGCTTGGTACCGCAGCTTCCCGCTCGACCAGACCGACGATTTCCGCCGCCGGTTGACGAGCTTCGTTACCTATCAGCAGCGCATCGGCGCGGACCACGGCTGGCAGGAACGGAAAAGTTTTGCGGGTTACACGCTCGGCGACCTTCGCCGGATGGAAGAAGCGCTGGCTGTCTGGCCGGATTTCTATAACACGCAAAAATCTGAATTTGAGTCCTTAGCCGATACCCAATTCACGACGGATTTTATTAACAGTAAAAAAGAAAGTACCGAACGATTAACCGATTTGTTGGAGCTTTTGCAGAATAAAACAACATTTCAACTTTTAAAGAAGTATCTGGATTCCGACTTTCCGGCTAGCGAGCGTTTGGCTTTCGTGCGCCAGGTCACCGATACGATTGAAGGCTGGCAAGCCGATGGGGCAGGGGTAGAGGGCACGCTGCCCACCCACGAGCTCACTGCTTTCCGCGCACAACTTGCCAAAGCAACGCTCGCTAAGGCATCGTTTTTGAAGGGGCAGTGGTGGGCGTGGTTCGGGGAGAGTCGCGCTAGAATCAAGCAGGTAGGCCATGCCAACGAATTAGATACCAGCTTGGAAGGGCTGCAAAAACTGGATGACCGCCTGAACCGTCGGATGGAGCTGGAGCAGTGGAAGGAAAACAGACTGCTGGCTTTTGATACCGCTGACCTGGATGGCGCTCAACCTTTTGAAACATCGTACCTGGCGCATTTTCAGGACGCCGAACGTGCGGCGGATGCCGCGCTGCGGGTGCAGTGGAAACCTTGGCAAGCGGTAATATTAAAGCTTGCCAACAATGCCCCGGTGGCCAAAGATTTCTTGACTGCTGTCCAAAGTCTGCTGGATTGGCTGAAAAAGTGGGAGGTTGAAGAAAATAAAATGCGGTCATTTCTAACCGATAATCAGTGGCAGGGAATCTTGCTTGAATCCGTCGATCATGCCGGGAAGTTGCGCCAGGGACTTCATGCGGACTTCGATTCGTTAGTCGAGATGGATAAAATCGCGGCGGGATTCACCGGAGCCGAGTCTGAAGTCGTGGCATTGCTGTCAGGAAAAAACGAAGCAGGGGACGGTTCCCCCAAGGCAGTAGTGGCTATTTTCGACAATAGCTTACGCCTGGCCTGGATCGAGCACATTGAAGCCAGGTACCCCACGCTCCGGGCGGTGTCGTCGCTAAAAATGGCAGAATGGGAAACGCAGCTGCAGGCGGCCATCGAACGCAAGCAAACCCTGAGCCGCGACATTGCGCTGATGCAGCTCCGTGAACGTACCTACCGGGACGTCGAGCAAAATCGCCTGGGCAACCGAACCACCTACCGGGAACTTTACCACCAAACTACCAAAAAACGCAACATCTGGCCGATTCGTCGGACGATGGCGCAGTATTCCGACGAGGTATTCCGATTATTACCCTGCTGGATGGCTTCGCCGGAGGCGGTTTCTACGCTGTTTCCGATGGAGGCAGGACTGTTTGATTTGGTGATTTTTGACGAGGCGTCACAGTGCTACGCCGAGTACGGGCTACCCGCCGTTTTCCGGGGAAAGCAGCTTGTTGTCACGGGCGACAGCCAGCAACTCCCACCGAGTGACTTGTACCGGGTACGTTTTGAAGAAAACTTTGATGAAGGCGAATCTATCCCCGCCGCGCTGGAAGTGGAATCGCTGCTTGACCTGGCGGCGCAGTCGCTCACGCAACGGCAACTGACGGGTCACTACCGCAGCAACTCGCTGGATTTAATTGATTTTTCGAATCAGCATTTTTACAAAAACACCCTTCGATTGCTTCCCGATTTTAATCGCGTCAACGAGGCCGAGCCAGGCATCCGGTACTTGCACGTCGATGGCGTATGGCAAAATAACACGAATGCAATCGAAGCAGAAAGGGTGATTGCACTGGTGCGGGAATTAGCGGAGGGGGCGCTTAGCGTGGGAATCGTGACTTTCAGTTTCCACCAACAGCAGCTAATTCAGGAGATGCTGGAAAAGGAGAAAATCGACGCCAGGGATCTCTTCGTAAAAAATATCGAAAATGTACAAGGCGACGAGCGCGACGTGATTATTTTCTCGATCGGTTACGCGCCTGACGCGCGCGGACGGTTGGCGATGCAGTTTGGTACGCTGAACATGAGTGGCGGCGAGAATCGCCTGAATGTAGCTGTGACGCGCGCAAGGCAGCAAATTTATGTGGTCACCAGTTTGTGGCCTGATCAGTTGCAGACCGACCAAACCGCCAACGCCGGCCCCAAACTCCTGAAAGCCTATTTGCAATACGCCCTCGATGTATCAGAAGGTCGCTACCGACCCCAGCCCGCTACGAATCCCGACTACCGCAGCGCGCGGTTGCTCAAAGATCGTATCAGCCAAAAAGATCCGGCCTACCGCAGAGAATTGCCCTTTGCTGACCTTGCCTATCGACCTGAGCAAAATTATGAATCGTTGCTTCTCACCGACGACGACCTTTATTTCGGCAGCACCTCCGCCAAAGAACCCCACGCCTACCTACCGATTATTCTAAAAAGCAAAAACTGGCCTTTCAAGAGAGTGTACAGTAGGGAATTTTGGCGGGGGAAGGTTGTGAAGAATGTTTAGTCGTTTAGTTCATTTATTGAATAGCTTTCTGTAAATCAGTAATTTATCTCTAAACAACTAAACAACGCTGCGCGCCTACACATCACATATCACCACACCTTCGCGCAACGACGTCAGCGGGTCGCGCTTGGGGATGAATTCCTGACCGATGTGGCCTTTGTAGCCCGTTGCCAGAATGGCCTTTACGATGGTAGCGTAGTTGAGTTCCTGGGTGTCGTCGATTTCGTTGCGCCCCGGCACGCCACCCGTGTGGTAATGGTTAAGGTAGGCGTGATTATTCTTAATCGTGCGGATCACGTCGCCTTCCATAATCTGCATGTGGTAGATGTCGTAGAGTAGCTTGAAGCGTTCACTGCCCACCTTTTTGCAAAGTTCCACGCCCCAGTTGGTGTGGTCGGCCATGTAGTCGGGATGGTCTACCTTGCTGTTGAGTAGCTCCATACTCATGGTCACGTTATGCTTCTCGGCCGACTTCATAAGGCGTTTCAAACCAATCGCGCAGTTTTCGAGGCCTTTTTCGTCGTCCATACCGTGGCGGTTGCCCGAAAAACAAATGACTTTATCCATTCCGGCGGCGGCTATTTTTGGAAATATCGCTTCGTAGCTTTCGACCAGTTCATCGTGCAACTTTAGGTCGTTGAATCCTTCGGTGATTCCCTTGCCCGCGCCCCAGGGCATGGCCGAGGTTAGGCCGTATTTTTTCAGAATGGGCCATTCTTCCGGCCCGGTCAACTCGATGGACGTTAAACCCATTTCTTTGGCAGCTTTGCACAGCACCTCGAAGTCGATCTTGCTGTAGCACCAGCGGCAAGCCGAGTGGTTGACATTACCTTTGAGCTCCGCGCCCACGGCCCGGTCGGCGGCGTCGAAGCGCTCCCGCAGTGAATCCGCCACGGGCAGGCCCACCGCCAATCCGGCCATTTTCTTCACCATATCTCGTCGGTTTTGCTTCATATCGTTAAAGGTGTTTATTTGTTTAACAGGTTATTTGCTTAGGCGTCTTACTGAAATACCACGTTGATTTATAAAATGCGAAATTGACTCTATCCAACTTATTGGTAAATCATAACCGTTTTGATGTCATTCAAAATAGAATAATAAACAACTAAACAAATAAACAGGACGCCAACGTTACTCAGGAGCACTACAGCTCCCGCACCCGGATATTCCGATACCATACTTTGTTGCCGTGGTCTTGCAGGGCGATGGAGCCGGTGTCGAATTTGCCGAAATCCTTCCAAGACTTGAACTTGCTGTTGGCTACCATGGCGTCCCATTTCGGACCTTTGGTGGGGAAGTCGACTACTTTCTTGCCATTGAGCCAGCTTTCGCCCTGGCCGTCTTTGATGACAACGCGCGCTTTGTTCCATTCCCCGGCGGGTTTTACGGCGTCGAAACTGGTGGGGGGAATCATATCGTAGAACGAACCCGCCTTGCGGTTACCCGCTTTGCCGGCTTTGGCGTCGGGGTGCCTTTCATCGTCGAGCACCTGAATTTCGGGACCCGTCGTATAGGGACAGCAATAATCGTCGCCTTCCCGGACGTGGTACATGATGCCGCTGTTGCCGCCTTCGCTGATTTTCCATTCGAGTTCGAGCTCAAAATCACCGTATTCTTTTTTGGTCAGCAGATCGCCGCCCTTGGGATCTTCGAGTACCATCGCGCCGTCCTCGATTTTCCAGCCGGTGATAGGCCCGCCCTTCCATTTTTTCCACTGGTCAAAAGATTTGCCGTCGAACAAAGTTTCCCACTTGCCTTCCCTAGCAACATCGGGGGCTGGGGCAACGTAGGAGGACAAGGTAGTTCCTAAAACGCAAAGGGACAGGAAAGCGCCGAAATAGATTTTTTTGGATTTCATGGAAGAAGAAATGATTTGGATTGATTGAAAAAGGCCAATTTGCCAGAGTGCCGGATCGCCGGACCGATCGAAATTTAAAATTATAAAAAAACGGGGTACTTGGGTAACTGTTACCGGTACTTATCTGAAAAAGAAACAAAATGGCTGACCCTACTTTGAAAATGGTCCCAATTAGCAGCCTTTTTTGTTAAGTGGATAAAATGCGTTCTTGCAAAAGCAGCACTATTCAAGAACAATCACTCATTATTCCTCATTAAAAATATGGCTAGCATATTCAGTAAAATCGTGGCGGGGGAGATTCCCTGTCATAAAATTGCCGAAACGTCTGAGTTTCTGGCTTTCCTGGACGTCAACCCCGTCGCCAAAGGACATACTTTGGTAATCCCGAAGGAAGAGATCGATTATATTTTTGATTTGGATGAAGCGAAATACCTGGGCCTCATGAAGTTTGCCCGGCAGATTGCCCAGGCGATCGAGCAGGTGGTGGATTGCCAGCGCATCGGGCTCAGTGTCATCGGGTTGGAAGTACCCCACGCGCACGTTCACCTGGTGCCGCTCAATCAAATGAGTGATATGGATTTTGGCAAAAAAATAAAAATGAAGGCGGAAGATTTGGCCGCGCTTGCCACCACGATTCGGGAAAAGCTAAATACCTGATAAAACTTTACCGTAAGGAAGCGGGCTTCGTTTGAAACGTCAGGTTCTTGCGAAAACTGAGCGTCCCGCCGATGTTGTTGGGGTAAAGATCACCACGATCGACGGCAAATGCACCTTTAACGATCAATCCGTCCAGTAGGGAAGTGTGCCATTGCAGTCCCAATACCCCCGAAAATTGGTAAGCTACCTGGCGAAAAGGCAGATCGTAGACGCCTTGGTTGGCCGAATAGGAAAGCCGGGTGTTCCACTCGATGCGTTTGAAGACCGTCCCGCGCATCCCCACGTGAGCCACCCACACGCGGCTATCGCTGGTAAATGAATCGGCGTAACGGGGGAACTTCCATTCCGTGTCGGTAGTGGGGGGAATAAACGGGGTACCGATCGTGCGGTCGTAGTAAGACCAGCCGTCACGCACCTGGGCATTATTGAAATAATTGTCGCGGCCACGGGCCAGCGTATTTTCAAACTCCGCCCCACCCTGACTCACGGTGTACAGGCCCTCGACGACAATTTCACGGATGGAGAATCCCGCGCGCGGTCGATAATTTTTTCTCCTAACCCGAATCCCGTTCAGTCCGTCCACGATGTTGTCGAGATAGTAAAGGGAGCCGTCTTCATAAATACTTTGGCGGTAAAAGAACCAGGCGGCGCGCTTGCCGTCGATTTCCATGGCCAGGTCGATAGTGCCCAGGTGGTTCCCCAGCCGGTTTTCATTGTCAAAACTGGTGGTGGTGGCGCTGTCGAGCCGTTTGTTGGAAGGTGTGCCCGTAATCACGCGAAGATAGTTATTGAAACCTTTGGGCATTTGACCTTTGATGGTTTGGTAGGGCGATTTGCCCCCCCACTGCACCTGGTGATTGAAGCCCGCATAAAATTTTAGATGTCCACCGGGCTTACCAAGTCGCCCATAAAGCTGCTTCTGGTGCAACTTTAACTCACTGGTAATCTGGCGATTCTGCTCGAACCAGCCATCGGCGTAAGTTGCCAGAATCGCCAGCCAATGGCCCGTGAGCGGTACATCCGTAAAATGTGTGAAGCCAATCTGCACCATGGGAACGGGCATGGCGTTACCCGACCAGATATAAGAGCCAGTTCCCAGCGTGGAATCGGCCAGGCCCACCCACTGCTTGCGCCGCCCGACCGCGACCTCGAATTGGCCGTAACTAACGGCTCCGTAAAGTTGGGGTAGCAGTATGGTAGTCTGCGAATTGCCGAAGTTGCCCACGAATTCCGCGCCCAGAGAGGCTTGAAACTTCGGCGGTGGGTTTGGTTTGTGCTCGGGTCGCCAGCGAGTCACATCGTCGTTGCGACCCAGTTTCCAGGTTTTATGAGTGGCCCCGCGAATACTTACGGCTGAGCCTGTACGCGGTACAGTACCAAACTGGTTGGCCTGTAACCAAAAGGGTGTGCGTGACGCAGAGGATTGCAAGCCGCCGATTTCGACGTAACTAGCCCGGGCGCCCGCCACGGGTTGGGGTTGGGCGAAGGAAGGCAGCGCCGATAAAAGCATGGCCAGCGTGGCTAATTCTCGAACCATTTTATGCGAAGGCTGACAACGAAAAGCAGTAATTTTACGGATGGAATCAGCGATTCTCAATAAATAAAAAAGAGTGATGCTGAATTTTTTCATTCGTGTGTGCAACCGCCAAATATCTAAACGCACTATAAAGGTAGCGATTTATCCGAATCGTTGCACTGATCGTGCCAGAGGAAAAAGGGAGGATCGCAAAAACGGGTTCGACCGCGCTACCGGTTCGCATCGAAAAGTCCTTCTTTTCGAATGCTGAGCGAAAGGCCGCCGGAAGCTGGGTAGAGCTCACCCCGGTCAAGGGCCGCCACTACCCGGAACAGTGTGTTGCCGCCCAGCCAGCCGGTGCGGGTCTGGACGGACAGGAGTCCCGAAAATTGGTAGACCGTTCGAGCAAACGGTAAATCATAAACGCCGTTGTTGCTCGATAGCGAGAGTTTGGTCGACCATTCGTAGCGTTTCAGAAAGAAGCCATTGAGATCTGCATGGAGCACCCACACCCGGTTATTGCTGGTAAAAGCGTCGGCGTAATTGGGAAACTTCCAGTTTGTATCGGACGTGGGCGTGATGAAGGGAGTCCCGATCGTCCGGTCGAAATACGACCAACCGTCCCGGACCTGAGCATTGTTGAAGTAGTTATCACGTCCGCGTTTCTTGTCCTTATTGATGATGAAACTAGGTCCGCCCTGACTTTTAGTGTAAAGGCCTTCAACCACGATCTCCCGAATGACGAACCCGTTTTTGTTATCGGTGTTATTTCTCCGGATGCGCAGGCCATTCAGGCCATCGGAAATGTTGCTGAGATAGTAGAGTGAGCCATCTTCGTAGATATTCTGGCGATAAAAAAACCAATTGGCATTTTTGCCTTTCACCTCAAAGGCAAAGTCGATGCTGCCGAGGTGGTTGCCTACCCGATTGGTGCTGTCGAAAAACGCTGCCGGACCGGTCACTCCCGATCGGCCGAATACCATCGAAACGTAATTGTCGAAACCCTTCGGCATCTGCCCGTTCACCGTTTCGTAGGGCGATCGCCCCCCCCATTGCACCTGGTGGTTAAATCCTGCGTACACCTGCAGTTTACCGTCCGGTCGGCCTAACTTACCGTAAAGCTGTTTTTGGTGGAGTTTCAGTTGGCTGGTGACCGGGCGGTTGTTTTCGAACCAACCATCGGAGTAGCTGCCCAAAACTGACATCCAGCCATTTGTAAAGGGCACGGCCGTGAATTGTCGCAACCCGATCTGAATCCTGGGAATCGGCAGCGCATTCCCCGACCAGGCATAGGAGCCGGTTCCGAGGGTGGAGTCAGCCAGGCCGAACCACTGTTTGCGGCGGCCCGCGAATAGCTCCCAGTTTCCGTAACGAATGGCGCCGTAGGCCTGGGGGAGCAGAAATTGGGAGGTAGAGCCAAGATTGGCGACGACTTCCGCCCCTACCTCAGCTTGCCAGCGCGGGATTGTATTGTTATTCGAATGCTTAATGCGCCATTCTTTGAGCGCATCCTTTTGGCCCAAATTCCAAACTTTTGCCCCACCGCCCCGCACCGTTAGTGCGTCACCCGTTCGCGGTACCGTGCCAAACTGGTTAGTTTGCAACCAAAAAGGGGTTCGGGAACCGGAAGAGAGCAGCCCCCCGATCTCGAGATAATTTGTCGCAGAAACTTGCGAGGAGTCTGTGGAGTTTTGGGCAAAACAAAAATTGGACAAGCTTACGCCAATCAGCAGAAGCGTAAGACTATATTTCGACATTGAAAGAACGTGTATTTTGGAAGGAAATGGCTGTCTGAACTCCAAAGGTATGGCTAATTATCTGCTGGGAGTAAAACCGGATTTTGTCAGGCTGATGTAAACACCTGTGCTATTATCGTAAAGTCGTCCAAAATCGGATGCGATCTTAAGGCTTCCCCTTAGCCCTTTCAATGAATTAAACCGTATCGGACTAGAGACTTCCAGAAGAGATGAAAACTGATTGGTTCCCTCCGGGAAGGGCTTGTCATATACGCCCAGATTCTGAGAGTAGGAGAGTTTGAGCAAATAAGTTAAGGATTTGTAGCCTCCGGCCAGCCCCAGATGCAACATCCTTACCCTGGTATTGTTGGCATAACTGAATACTTTCTCCGGCGACTGCAGGGCTTCCCGCGTCGAGGCCGAGGGGGTAATGAAAGGCGTCCCGATGGTTCTGCCCCCATAAACCCAACCCCAATACTGCGCATGGTTGAAATAGTTATCCCGGCCGCGCGGACCGCCATCCAGCGAAAAGACCGATCCCCCCTGACTTACTGTATTAAGATATTCCAGCGTCACTTTATTGGTATAAAAGCCATCGTGCGTTGGGGCGTTGCTAACCCAAGAAACGCCGTTAAGCCCATCCACGATATTGGCCAGATAAAACAACGAGCCATCATCATACAGGTTCTGACGGTAAAGCATAACGGTACCATGCTTGGTGCTGATGTCAATACCCAGATCCAGCGATCCCAAGTGGTTGCCGATCCTATTGCCACGCTCTATTGCGTCGTACTTTGCGGGATCGACGTAGCCGAAGGTGGGAATCCGCTTACCGCTAACTACGTACCAGTAGTCGATCCAGTCGTCAGGCAAGCGATCTCTAACCGTATATTGGTTGGGGGTTACGATTTTTCCGCCCCACTGCACATTGTGGTTAAAGCCACCATACAATCTGAACGGCCAGCTGGGTTTACCAAGCCGTGCGTATAGTGTTTTTTGATGGAGATAGTGATTCTTTACCACCGGATTGGCATCAAACCAACCATGGGCGAAGAAGCCTTTGAACGAAAATATTCCGTTGAATACTGAAACATAGTCGGAGAACCCAATTTGTACCCTGGGGAGTGGCATTGAATTTCCAGATTCTACGTAGGAACCGCTGGTTAAAGTTGAGTCTCCAACCAACCCTACGATTTGCCTTCTCCTTCCGCCCCAAAGTTCAATTTTCCAGAGTTTTGCCTTGAGGTAGGCTTCGGGGAGAATCATCCGGCTTTTTTCTGCGATCTGCACGATAGGAGCAATACCAAAGCCCCAGTCCCATTTCCTAACCCTAAATTCCCTCGCTATTTTTCCCCCTACGAGCAAAGCCGGTGACTCCAACGGAATAATACCCAGTTGATTGGTCCGCAGCCAAAAAGGCGTATTACGGGCGGTGGAAGCCAGAAAAGAGGTGCTGAGTTGGTAGTTGAGACCAGTGGTTTGATCCAAAGTGTCCAGTTCATTCAGATCATTGTGAATTACACTGCCCCGAACGGGCAGGCATACGGCAATCAAAGCGAAGAGCGGAAGCCAGTAGTTTTTCATTTGGTTCTTTTAATTATTTCCCCTTACCCTGAATCATGACAAAAAGGGTTCTGACGATGAGCCACAAGTCCACTTGAAGACTAGGGTTTTGCAGGTAGGCAAGATCGTATTTAAGCCGCTTTACGGATGAATCGGTGTTATCGGAGTAGCCAACTTTTATCTGGCCGATGGAAGTTATGCCCGGACGTACAGTAAGTATTTTGCGGAACGACTCGGGGTCGGCCGCCATCAGCATATCCACGTCGTAGCGGGCCAGTGGTCGGGGGCCTACGATAGACATATCCCCTTTGATGACGTTAAAAAACTGCGGGATTTCGTCGAGCCTGGTTTTGCGCAGATAGCGGCCTACCCCAGTGATACGGGGATCGTTGTCACCCTGGGAATGCAGTTGGCTCATCTCATCCGCGTTGGTATACATGCTCCTGAACTTATAAATACGGAACGGGTGTCCCCACCGCCCAGAGCGCTCCTGCCGGTACAGAACCGGCCCTTCCGAGTTGAATTTGACTAAAACAGCGATTATCACAAAAACCGGCGCCCCAATAACAACTACCACCACAGAAAAGGCCAAATCAAACATCCGCTTGGCTAGTTCCTGCCGCACGTTGGAATACGGTTTGGTAGTAAGCTGAATCACGGGCATGTAGTCATGATATTCCAGGGTGGCCTTGTTGGTGAGGAAACCCCGAAAATCAATGACAAGCTTGACGCTGGTCTGGTGGAGTTCAGATAATTTTATGATTTCCTGTAAGGGCTGGTTTTCGATGTACGGCATGCAGCAGTAGATAAAATCAATTTTCTGATCCTGCACAAATTCCTCGATTTGGTCGTAACCGCCGCGGACGTTCCCATTCTTAATTTTACCAAAATAGCCATGGAACGAGTACCCCATTTCAGGATGGGTGTCGTAAAATCCTGTAATGGATTCGGAAAGTTCGCCGTAGCCCACCACGATGTACCGCCGCGTGTTGTGTCCGCTGGCCCGGTAAAGTTTAATAAAAAGTAGCGCTCCAAAACGCCACACCATCCCTAACCCAAAAAAGAAAGCGTAGGTCAGCGCGAGTTGTCCGCGCGAATAAATATAGCCCTTGGTGAACACCCACAGCAGGGCAATGATGCTGGCGTGAAAAAAGGTGACCTGAACTAGTTTGATAAGGAGTTTGTCGGCATTGAAAGAAATGCGCGAAAAGCGGTAGGGCTTAGTAACGACCAGTAAAAAAAACCACACCAGATTAAAAATAAGGAGTAGCGTAACGTAGGATCGGTCGGCAAAAAAATCATAGAAGCCGAAACGTACGACAAACGCCGCGTAAAATGATAAGTTGAGTAACAACGTATCGGCGAGAATCTGAAAGGGCAGCAGAAGATCAGAGTATCGATGTCTCATCGGCAATAAGGTGTTTATAAGCGGGACACGCGGTCCGAAACCAGACTTGGCACCCTAAAAATACAATTCTTCTCATTAAGTAAACCGAATAAATTTGGTGGACTTAGTGAGTGGCAAGGGAAATAGCGCCGCAGAAACTATTCTAGCCTTCTTATAATCAAAATTTTAGCCCAGCGCAGTAGCCGCTTCTTGAACCTCCCGCTCAAACTTGCCCAAAACCTCCTCGATATTTAAATGGTGGATGGCGTACTGACGGGCGCGCATTCTCAACGAATCATTATTCTGGGTCAACGCTGACTCAATTGCACGCACTAATTGCGAGACATCTTCGGGTTCGACCAATATACTTAAGTCGCAGGCGTTCATTAAATTATAAAGACTCGTGTCCTTGTCTGCCGCGATAATGGCAAGCCCGCCCGCCGCCAAAATACTTCCTACTTTCGAAGGCAGCACCAGATCAGCCGCCGCTTGCTTTTGCGGTACTAAATGCACTTCGGCTAACGAGAGCAGCTCCGGCAGTCGCTCGTAGGCAATCAAATCAATGAATATTACGTTGGCTAGCCCCGCCGCCAAAACCCTGAGTTCTTGCTTCTTTGCGCCATCGCCGCACAGTACAAACTTCCAATCATGGTGCTGGCTCAGCAACCTGGCCGCTTCGACCACTATCTCCAAACCTTGTTTCTCTCCCATATTGCCCGAATACAGAATCACCCGGTCGGTAGCAGCAAGCCCCAGGCCACGTCGCAAATCGGCGCAGGCCGATTGGGTTAGGGGCGTAATAAAATCGGTATCGACCCAATTCTCCAGCATAAGGTACTTTTCTTCGGCTACGCCTTTGGCTAAAATATGCTGTTTCATACCCTCGCTAATGCTCGACACAAAGGTAGCCTGCCGAAAGAAAGTACGTTCGACGCTCTGCAAAGAACGAATGATCTTCCCGTTTTTTATTAGGCCCAAATTAATAGCGGCATCCAATTGCAAATCCTGGATGTGAAAAACAAACACCCCGCCCCTGACTTTGTGGTATAGAGACGGAAATAAGCCCACAAACAGCGAGGGACAGACCGCCATCACCACATCGTAGCGAGGTTTAAAAAGGACTTTTAGCCAGAGAATAGAGGAAGTAAAAATGAAGGAAAGGTCGCTCAACATGCGCCTGAGACCCGACAATTGGGCGGGAACATACATGGGGCAACGATAGACCGTCAACCTGTCGCTGCGCTCAGTGCGCCATTTTTTATCCCTGAATTGGGGATGCACTTTCCATTCGGGGTAGTAGGGATTCGTGGTAATCACATCGACCTCATGGCCTCGCTTCACCAGCCATTCAGCCAATTCGCCGTTGTATTTACCTATTCCCGTCTTCTCGGGGGAAAAATTATAGCTGTAGAGGAGAAATCGCACAGTAGCGTTACTTCTTCTGAAAATTAGACCTTATCCCCAGATACCCGCCCAGCGATTCCGCGTATAGCCCGCCTTTATCGTAGGCAATCTGCGCCTTAATCCGCGTGTTGCCCCAACGCAGCAAGGGGGCGTCGAAGGCAAGCAGAGACGAAAATTGCCGGACTTCCGGGCTGTATTCCCGATCACCGGGCCGAAAATAATGGCCTTGCGATACTCTCGCCATTACCTTTACTTTTTGCGCAATCAAAGCTTCCAGACCAACGTAGTAGCTGACTGTACGATTGGTGGGAAAGAATCCGTCGCCGTCGGGAAATCCTTTTTTCGCTTCCAATACGGTCGGCAGGAGGGGATTGCCAATCGCGCGTTCCATATAAGACCAGCCCTGCCGGTACTGGGCGTGGTTGAAGTAGCTATCATCCGAGCTGAAACGGCTGCCCGGCACGTAGTGCGTTTGATCACGCGTGTAAAAGTATTCGAGTACCATGCCTTTCAAGGCGAAAGCCGACGTCGTCGGGGTATTTCGCCGCAGGCTGAGGCCGTACAGACCGTCCGGTAAGTTCTGGAATTGTAAACTCGAGGCGTCATCAAACGGGTGCTGCCGGTAGAGCAGGAATTTTGTGTCCTTGATGCGCCAGTCCACCGCCATGTCGATGTGGCCCAGGTGGTTGCCCACGCGGTTGAAACCATCGAAGTAGTTAAAGCGGTCGCTGATCAGGCCCCTGGTGAGTTGAGCCAACACGACGCCCCGCACATAATCGCCAAAATCAGTGGGCAACTTTCCGTTGATCGAGAGATCACCCGCTCTCAGATACTCCGCCTCGCCGCCCCACTGCACCTGGTGTACCAGGCCAAGGTGAACGTGAACATTGTTCACCGGCTTGCCAAGTCGGATATGAAAAGTCTTTTGGTGCAGGTAGGCGTGCTTGATGTAAGGCACATTGAACCAGCCGTGCGCGAAAGTGCCTTTAATGGAAACGAACCGCCCCAGAAAGCCCAGCGGCACGTAATCGGGCAGTCCCAGTCTTACCATGGGGATGGGCAGGGCATTGCCCGACCAGGAATAGGAACCCGACGACAGGGTAGAATCTACGATGCCGATTATCTGCTTTTCGCGCCCAGCCATGAGTTCAAGCCACCGCCAGCGCACTTTGCCGTAGGCTTCGGGTAGTAAAAGCTGCGACTTAGCGCCATCGTTCGCTCCCCCGTCTAACCACCGCCATCGCATATTGCCGTAGTATTCGGCCAGCAAGATCGGCGGCTTCGCACCGACGTTCGCCACTCCTTCTACCCCAACTGACCAATTGAACCGGGCCTTGCGGTGTGCGCTATCGACGTAGGTAACGGGCGACTGGTAGTGAAGCCCCAGCCGCGCCGTGCCAATAGGAGCTTGCACCGGAACCCGTCCCCATTGGTTAGCCCGCAGCCAAAACGGAATGCGGTCGCTGCTTGAAACGTAGCCGCCTGCTTCGGCGTAGGCACTCAGTCCGGTCTGCTGCGCCACCACTGATGGCGAAAGCAAGATAAAGAAAAGCACTAATTGTAAAGGTATCCTCATGGTTCTATAATAATGTTCTGCCTGATGTTAACCTATTCTGATTCTTTCATGTACCTGACCGTTTGGGCCACCCCTTCTTCAAGAGAAAAAGGCAGGGGGCCGCAAATTCTTTCCAACTCCGAGGTATCGTAAACCATGTCAGTAATAAGGTTGCTGAGCCGGAACGAAGTAATGGGAAAACTTTTTACACCCATAAAAGTGAGGCCATCGCCAAATATTGAAGCCAATTTTAACACAGAGAAGGGAATTGACTTGATCGGGGTTCTACCAAACTCAGAATTTATTCGATTGGCCCACTTCTTAACGTTGATCGGCGGGTAATCGCACAAGTAAAGCGTCTTTCCGTTGATCTTTTCGTCCAATGAACTCATTATACGATCTATTTCGTAAACTGTGTTGCCAACGTAGCCAAAAGATTTATTGGGATCATGCGTGCCGGGATGGAAATAAGTACCCCGCCTAATGGTATTGAAAAAGATTTTATACGGGATATCGAACCAAGGCCCCCAGATCGAGGTAGGACGGACAATGATCCAGGAGCAGTTGAAAGAGGAATTCCTAACCAGTTTCTCACCCAACATTTTACTCTCTCCGTAATGATTTGGCGGGCAGTAGTCAAGCTCATCTTTTGGAACGTAATCAATCTTGCAAACCATACGGCTCGAAGCGAAAAGGGCCTTGGATATAGATGTGGTGTTTTGAATCACCTCGATGGTGTTCTCCACCCCCCGCGTATTGGCTCGATAGTCGTCGAGCGTACTACCCTCCAAATCGGTCCTGGCAGCCAAATGAACGAATAATTCGGGAGCATAATCGGAAGCGATCTTTTGATAAGCAGGTTTGTCAAGAATATCACACTGCCACCAAAATGATTGATGAAGGGGATTCCTGGGGGGCTTGATGTCAATATTTACCACCTCGAACCCGCGGTTGGCATAGTAGGCTACCAAGTTGGTACCAATGAATCCCGAACCACCGGTGATTAGTATTCTTTTCATATTTTTCGAACCTGATTGAACGATTGTTTACCTGCCATCCCCGGAAGTACGTCGGTACAGGGCATCCATTTCGATAATCTGGCTGCCCTGGCCGAGGTTAAAGTCCATAGGTTGCTGGAGTACAAAGCCTACAGAGTTTAAATAGCCATTTATTTCCGTGAAGGAAAGTTGGTTTTCGTAGAGTTGGACGAAGGGGAGTTCGATCAGAATGTAGTCGACGCTCTCCAGAAATTTACCACCGCCTTCCAGGACCGACTTCTCATAGCCCTGGACATCAAGTTTCAACAATAGTGGTCTGGCTAGATTCTTACCTTTAAACTCCTTGTCCAAAGTACTGACCGGTACCTCAATGACTTTTTCAACACCCAAGTTGTACTTTTCCTGCTCGTTGTCGGGGCTTATCTTCAGCGCGGAGCTGACGTGAGAATACTTGTTTTGGTAAAACTGAATAGCTCCCTCCTGGTTTCCCAGAGCTAACTGGTTAAGTTTAATGTCTTTGTTCTTGCCAACGTTGCCGGTCAGCACCTCAAAGGTATCGGGGACAGGTTCGTAGGAATGAATGGCTGCTGCCGGGAACCGATGTCGGGCCGCAATGCAAAACTGTCCTTGATTGCCTCCTACATCCACAATGGTTTTTAGTCCGGGCTCTATCTGATGGACTTTTTTCAAAATTAAAAAAGAGGAGGCCGATAGATGCTTGTGGCGAAATAATTGCGCGTAAGAAGACTTATCAGAAAATAGCGAGAGCAGTCTATACAGCGTCCAGTTAATGTTCATTTTTCTCGTTTTAGGATGATGATAAAATGGTGTGGTAGAAATTGCTGTAAATACTTTTCAGGCGATCCAAGTCGCTGAAATACTCACCGGCCTTTCGGGCTGACGCAACCTTAGAAGCGTACTCTTCCTTTTCCGTCAAGATTCGTTTCATGCTTTTCTCTATACTCTCTATCTCGCTTTGACAAACCCACCCCCCATTCAATCGCTCCACATCCTTATATATGTACACGTTGTCAGAGATAAGTACAGGCAATCCAGTCTGTAAAGCTTCGACCAATGCAATGCCAAAACTATCGTTTAGTGACGCTAATACAAAACAGTCGGCTCCGGCAAAAGCATCACTTTTGGACTGGCCGGACATATTTCCAATCATTTTGACCTTATTCTCAAGGGCTAAATCGCCTATCAACTGCCTTATTTTATCAGAATAGCCCTTAGTGTCGGGTCCGGCTACGATTAGTCGGGTCTTAGGGAATTGCCCGGTAATGGTGGCAAATGCCTTAATTGTCAAATCAAGTCCTTTCTTGTAATCGACTCTGGAAAGAAAAAGAAAAACAAAATCCTCCTCAGAAAGGAAATACTGATCTCTGAACGATTTCCCATTTCCCTTCGTCCCATCAAACCTGATCGGATAAGGAAGAACGTATTTGGGTAAGTTGCTTCCAAAAAGCTGCAAACGATCGGATTCCAGTTCGGAGGAACTGCATATGGCACGGGCATTAGATAGAAATCCCCGTATCAGGGTTGGCCCCAACAAAGATTTCATGCATGTCTTTTTTTGAAGGTCGAAAGGGTCTAGGGAATTGTGCGGCCAAAAAACGTAGGGTACTCCCTTCTTTTTGGCCACAACACCGGCCCGTTGACTCAGCAAATTCCAGGTACTATGGATTACGACGGCATCATAGCCATTTACACTGTCGCCTAGCCAATTAATCGCCTGCTCAGAATTGCTCAGTCGGGAGGGAAATGAAGCGGGAAACAGGTGTAGAGAACATTTTATTTCCTTATTTACATATTCTTCGGGGCAATCCAGCGAGAGAACCTCATTATTTATTCCGATAAGGCTTTCCATCGAGGTGATCGAAGCCAACAAAGTCGAAAGACCGCCCAATCTGATGTCCACCCCCTCAATCACATGCAACACACGCATACTGTAAATTTATATTTTAATTCGCTTGCCATTCAGGCCAAAAAGATCGAAGGTTACGAAATACAAAACTATTGATAAAATAATAAATAGCAGATATTTAACGGAAAAGAGGAGGTGAATATCTCCCATATCGAAAGCAAGCTCTGTTGCAAAAAAAAGTTTGAGCGTGAGTAGGGCAAAAAGAATCTTTTTCCTGATCATTACAACGGAAAACAAATACAGGACGAGGCCCATTAAGGCACCACAGGCAATTACCGCAAATGCTCCAACAATATAACCGGTTCCCAAGAGCAGCATAGCCGGAAATCCTGCGGTGAAGCCACTGCCGGAGGCGTAATAGGAGGCAGAAACCGCCGGGGGTGCTAGAAGGAACATCAAGTAATTCAGGCCCTTACCGGTTTCTCCTTCTCCAAAGCCCATTATTTGATGGATAAAAAAATTGGGGTCGCCGACAGAATTCGTGATCAGTCGGTCAGCGGCCCACCACACTTGGCCCTGTAAACCAATTCGGTTAACGATCATGACTAGACCGGACAAAGGATCGCCTAGTTCAAGCGTATAGTTGACAAAAACACTGATAAGTGATACGATGCTAATTGCAAATACTTTCAAAAATAATGATAGTGTAATTTTCGCATTCTCATATCTATATTTGAGAAACAGGGTAGGTAGGATAAAGAAATAGATAGATAGCCACAGACCAGAAAACTTTTCACCTTGTAGAAATTGTATTGCGATCCCAATTACTAGAAAACCAATAACAAACTTCTTCCATTTCTTTCTTTTCAACTGGGTGTAAAATATCCCACTAATCAAATTAAGTTGTGGTAGCAAAGAATTTAAGTACCGGGTACCAGGGGGGGCCACGGTACCCCAATATCTGGTTCGTCCCATGCCGTTTGCTAAAGGGGATCCATATACTATAACAATGCCTATAAGTATAAGTATAATCAAACCTAAACCAATGTAAAAGAGGAGCATTATTATCTTGCTATTTGGATATTCCTCATTAAAATTTAAATTCAATTTACTGTTTCTCAACGAATTAAAAATTATATAAGTTGGCAAAACGAAAAGTAACGAGTAAAAGACATAACGTGAACTAGCGCCGGTGACGTATCCTGTTTCAAACAGTTCAATCATGTACGCACCACCTTCGATGAGTAAACAAGATAGCGCCACCATAAATATGGATAAGAGAGGCAGGAAGAATAGCAAAAAAAAGTTGGTATCTCGACGCAATGTGATATATAACGCCCAAAAGATGCACAGGTTGGAAAATATTGCGTCGTAAATGGTGCTACTTCTCTCCATCATAAACACGCTTTGAACGAACATTAGTACAGTAATCAGGGTCAAGTGCCCTAGTAGTCCT
>JBBSSJ010000040.1:0-21712 GCA_038242095.1 Cytophagales bacterium | reverse complement strand
TGTTTGGTGAAGTACAGGTTTTTCTATCGGAATTGGTTTCATGATGTGGCATGTTACTATCCAACATACGACAAAGCGCGCTTAGAAGTATAACCTTTTACACAAAAGGTTTCATACTTCTTATTTTTATTAAATTAAAAATAAATAAAATAAAATTAATGTACTTAGCGGCAATACAATATATGATCCTTTTTTTTGCTTACATCGGCGTGAAAGAAGTGGACGAGGCCTCGTCCACCATCTTAATTGCGTGCTCCTTGCCCAGATAACGGTCGATGGCGTAATGCGCCAGATAGAGTAGTGGTGTGGATAAAATTGCAATACTACCCTTGTAGAGGTAATTGACCGACCCCACCGCCAATACCTGCTCAATGCTCCAATTCCCAAAAACGTAGAAGGCCACCCCGAGGACCACGAAACTGTCGACCAGTTGCGAGAACATGGTGGAGCCGGTGGCCCGGAGCCAGATATGCTTGTGACCTGTTTTGCGACGCAGCCAAGTAAAAACGGATACGTCGAGAAGCTGACCCAGCAGAAACGCGATGATCGAGCCTACCATGATGCCGAGTCCCTGCCGGAAAATTTTGGAGAAGGCGTCATTTATATTGAAAGGATTCCCTGCCGCATCGGTACCATTGAGGTCGAGCCAGAATTGGGCGGGCGGCAAAGCCGTGGTCGCGTAGATTGTGCCAAACGTATAGACGATAAATCCCGCCGTGAGGAAAGAAATGCGCTTCACCCCGCGCTTGCCAAAGTATTCGTTGATCAAGTCGGAAGTGATGAACACAATGGGCCAGTTAAGGACCCCCGCTGACATATTAAAATCGAGCAGCTGGCCCCCGATGGCGATTTGGGCGGGTGGCCAGCCCATCAGCGCTTCCAACGAGAATATCTTGGCCCCGATGATTTCGGCAATAAGCGCGTTAGTCAGGAAAAGCCCGCATAAAAAAAGGAAAACGCGTTGACCCTTTTGCTCGGCGGTACTGGCTAAGGTAGACATTCTTGAAAGTTGGAGCAAGGGTAAATATTTGACGGAGCAAAGTTCAGAAATTTGCTCTCAAAATAATACATCCAAATGCCCAGGATCGATTCATCTTACAAAACATCCTCGTTAGACGTCGCTATCAATTGCCTCCGGCAATCGACAACTGGGCCGTAGAAGTCGTGTATTGCAATTTCGCTTTGGTTTCAAATTGCAATTGCTTGGCTACTGCGCTGGTAGCTCCCAAGCTAACCACATGCCCGGCTTTAATCACCACAGCGTCACAGGAAGTCGGCACGTGACCGCAACTCCAGGTGGCAGGGGTGGTCCAATTACCGGAGGCAAGGCTCTCGCAATTGCCCCGTCTCACGATGATGTCGTCTAACCTGAGTTGATCCCTTGATCCGGAAGTCCCCACGCCTGTGTAATAATACTGCCAAAGCAATTGAACGTAGGGCTTGTTGAGCAAAACAGCAGGCAAAGCCACCGGGCCGATGACCTGACTGTGGCCGTTCGTAGCGTTACGGATGTACTCCACGGGATTGCCCCCACCATCGGTAAGGTCGGTAAACGATCCGGTGGTACCAAGGCGGTAGCGGAGTCGGATGCCGTACTCACGTGGATTAGCAGTCACGGTACCACCGGTCCACTGGACAGAAGCCTCCGTCAGACTGGTGGTGTTCAGAGCCAGCACCGCTCCGCCCAGTGAATTCTCCACGTAGCCGGGATTGGTGCTGCCCGTATTGATGAACGAAATGCCATCAGAATCCAAGCCATTGATCCGGGTCTTGCTGCTGAGGTCATAAGCCCCGCTCACGGAATCGGCCGGGGTGGCCGATAAGGTAGGGGACTCTGCATTCATGTTCACGAAGCTCATATTGGCTGGATAGGTACCCGGCGTGGCGGTCGGTGCCCAAGCCTCAAAACGATACTCACAACTGCTAAGCGTAAAAGCGGGCGGACGGGCGGTTATCGTTCCATCCGTATTAAAAACGGCTACTAAACTGCGGTTGGTGGTAGGATTGAAGGTATAGGCTGTATCGGTAGAAACTACGGTGCTGCCTTCCAACCAATGCAGGAATACATAGCCGGTTTTGGCTTTAGCCACCACCTTGATGGGGTTGTTCTGAAAATAAACACCAGTCCAGGGATACGGGGTAGCCGATACGCCCACCGTGGCGGGGCGGATGTCGATCGTGTTCACCATTACATAACCGCGTAGGGTATCGGATACGTTGACCGTCAGATTACGGTTATTAGGCAGGCCAAACTTACTCCGAATTTGCCCACGGACATTGTCGGGACGCTGCTGCAAAAAGGAAGAAATGTTATTGATGTTATTAAGCCAGCCGTTGAACGTAGTACCGGAAGTCCAGCGCTCGTAGTTTTCGGGCATGTAAGGTTGGTAGGCCGTTTTGAACTCGTTCAGCAAACCGACCGTCCGCGAAGGCAGGAAGGTGGTATTGAGCAAATCGGCGGAGCGGTTGATGAAATAGCTTTTGAATTCAGGAATATCGAGTAACTTCCGGAAAAACAAAGTGTATTCGTCATCCTGAGTAGCCCTGGCAAGTGTGGGATCCGTGACCGAAGAAGTCAAGAACCCCAGCGTGTAGTCCATGTCGATTAATAACCAGCGCCAACGCCCATCCTGCCCGTAGGGAGCGTTGGGCTCGTACTGACTCGTCCGCTTTCGCCAGTTGATCTGGTTGTTGGAAGGCCAATCGGTATTGGCGGCAAAAATTTCGGCGATTTGGTAATCGGCCAAATTCTCGACATCGATCTGGGTTTTGGCGTAAGCGTAGTTTACCGGGCTGTTCTGAGAAAAATAATCGAAGAGCGCGTTGTAGTTTGTGACAGTCCCTTCTTCGGCGGTGAAACCATAGCGGGCAGACACTTTATCGACGCTATCTGGGTCTACCCCATAGTTTTGCTCAAAGTAATATTTGTCATAGCGTTCGGTAATGTTGTGGATGCCCCAGTATTCACCGTTGATAAACGCTACACTGAGTCGGTTGGCCTGCGTGTCAAAACGCAGGTGCCGCGTCATGGTATGGTAGTAAGCGTCGATGATCGTGCTATAATCCCAATCGTTTCCTCCTGCTCTCAGGATAAGCCGATTATAGAACTGCGACGGCGGAAGATTATCAAAAAATTGATATTCGAAGCTGCTGTTGCTGTATAACCGCAGACTTTTGCGGGGAAAGGTCCGCGAGCAGCCACCGTGCGTGCGTAAACCGATGGCCTGATTGATGATCGGTGCATTGTTTAAAAAGAACTCCACATTGGCGGGACGTTCCGACGAGTCGCCCCGCATAAAAAAGTTGCCGGTGGTGCAGTCGTTGGGTGTAAAGTTTGGGTCCTCTATCCGGTAGTCGTCGAAATCCTTACCCGCCGTATAAATCCCGCTGGTGTAGTCGAACAGGTTTTTTTCCGAGGTGGCAATAGAAATCACCGGAATGGCGTAGCGGGAAGCGTTAGGCGTCACGAAATAAGAGTGCGTGACCACGTCGCTTGCGAGAGCACCGGCCTTGTAGGCCACCGCTCTCACCACAGTACCCTTGAAAATAGGCGTGGTCGGAAAATAACTTGGCGTGAAATACCAGGTTGAAGATTTTAGAGAAACTCGATTGGGGCTGTTTGTCGGATTCGCAATGGGCAGAGGCGAGGTGTAGGTATTGGTCTTGTACGTTTCGGTCAAAAGAGGGCCAAAGGATTGACCGGGATTCTGAGGGTAGCTGTTTTTATAGGAAAAAGTGACGGCGCTGGGATTAGTCGGATCAGGATCGGAGCCATCCAGTGTGTAATAAATAGTGGCCGTCGGGTTGGGGGAGGAGAGCGTCAGGTTAAACGAACTTTGATAAAATCCGCCATTCTGTGAAAAAGTCGGCCCAGGTAAAGATTCGGTAAAACCGTTTTTTGCGTTGTTAGATGTGCCCGGGCTGGCATCGTTGGTGCTATTTTGGAAATAGAGTAGCGTTGCAGTGCCATCGGGTTTTCGGCCTTGCGATATGTCCACTCGCTGAGGGCCAAAACTCAAACTGTCCACCACCGTTACGGAACCGCCCGTCATTCGGTACAGGCCGATGTGCTCGCCGCCCCCCGAAAGGCTGAAACCAAGGTGGACGGCTCCTCGGCTGGGTTCTCCACTCGCCCAAATCAGCAGGAAGCCTTTAGCCGGAACAATAGTCTGCACCGAGCCGGTTGGGAATTGGTATTTGGTGGGGTCATCGGGTTTGTCGGTGGCGTAGTAGCCCGCTAAATCTACCGGGAAGTTATTGGGGTTATACACCTCGAACCAGTCTGAAAAGTCCCCGGTCTCATCGGCGATGGTTTGGCCGTTAGAGGCCATGAACTCATTGATGTAAAGCTGCTGACCGTAGGTCTGGCGAACGAAACAAAACAGAATACAAACAACACAAAAAATCTTCCTCATATATTCCACATTGCAACAGGCGATGCCCAAAACTATTATTTTTTAACGCGATAAACTATTTCTAAAGCAACATTTATATAAAAATAACCTTACTTCTGGTCAGGGTATTAACTCACTTACCACCCTTGTTTCGGACTTAAAATCCACCACCATCCGGTGCGCATTCAAGAATTGCTCGATCCGGTCGATGGCTTCACCCAGCTCGTCGGTCGAAGGCAGAAATAC
Source organism: Cytophagales bacterium (assembly GCA_038242095.1). GTDB lineage: Bacteria > Bacteroidota > Bacteroidia > Cytophagales > Spirosomataceae > Persicitalea. The sequence goes on along the minus strand of JBBSSJ010000040.1, from coordinate 17,072 downwards.
AATCCGGAAATGGTCAGGATGGACGTAGTTGAAGCCCGTCCCCGACACGACGAGTACCTTCTGTTCGGCCAATAGCTTATACACAAACTCACCGTCGTCCGTAAAGTCGAACTGGGATAAATCAATCCTGGGAAAAAGATAAAGCGCGCCCTTCGGCTTGACACAGCTCAGACCGGGAATGCGAATGATGCGTTCGTAAACCGCCGTCATCTGCCGGTGTAGCCTACCTGTGGGCAGCACCAGATCATGAATGCTTTGGTAGCCGCCGAGGGCGGTTTGGATTGCGTATTGGGTGGGTACATTGGCACAAAGCCGCATGCTCGCCAGCAGCAGGATGCCTTCCACGTACGATTTGGCTTGCTTTTTTGCCCCGCTCAGGATCATCCAGCCTCCCCGGAAACCCGCCGCCCGGTAATTCTTGGACAGGCCTCCGAACGTCACGCAAAGCGTTTCGTGCACCATGGGGGCGATGGGGTAATGCACAGCGCCGTCGTACACGATGCGGTCGTATATTTCGTCCGAAAAAATAATCAGCCCGTGCGCTTCGGCAATGCGCGCAATGCGGGCCACGATGGCCTTGTCGTACACTGCGCCGGTGGGGTTGTTGGGGTTGATGAGCACGATGCCCTTGGTGCGGCTGGTAATTTTGCTTTCCAGATCGTCCAAATCAGGGTTCCAGTCGTTTTCCTCGTCACAGAGGTAGTGGACGGGCTTGCCGCCGCTCAGCGCCACCGAAGTGGTCCAGAGCGGGTAGTCCGGCGAGGGTACCAAAATCTCGTCGTCGACATTGAGGAGCGCCTGCATGGTAAGCAGAATGAGCTCGCTGACGCCATTGCCGATAAAAATGTCGTTAATTTCAACGTCCGGAATTCCCTGGGTTTGGGTGTAGTGCATCACCGCTTTACGGGCGGCAAACAAGCCGCGTGAGTCCGCGTAACCCTGGGCGTTGCGGATGTTCATGATAATATCGTGAACAATTTCGTCCGGGGCGTCAAAGCCGAAGGGGGCCGGGTTGCCAATGTTGAGATTGATGATCTTGAAGCCCTGGCTTTCCAGTTCAAGGGCCTTGTCGTATACCGGCCCCCTGATGTCATATCTGAGATTATCGAGGCGGTGGCTTTTTTGGAATTCCATTCGGGTAAAATTTGGGGTAGCGCTGGTCGAGAATTATGGGTCAAAACCATTTATCCGCAAATATAAAAAATGTCAGAGAAGTTGAATTATTTTGGGTAAAAGTGGGGCTACTAGCCTGTCTACGAGAAGTGTACAGATTAATTTCCTGGTCCAATGTGCAAACTGATCGCTGTATTGATGCGTTAGAGGGTTAGTAAAAGCCAGTATCCTCAGGCTTTAGTGCAAAAACCCAGGGTTGAAACTATTTCCATAAGCTGAACCATCTATGAAAAACCGCCTGACCATTGTGCTCGCCGTTGTCGGGTTCCTGACGGTTGTCATCGTATCCTGCTATCAGAAAAGCAATTTCCTCCAAAAAAGCGACCTACCCGAAACGGTCAGTTATAATTTTCACATTCGGCCCATGCTGTCGGACAAGTGTTTTGCGTGCCACGGTCCCGATGCCAACAAGCGCGAGGCCGGGTTACGGCTCGATCTGGCCGAGAATGCCTTCCTGCCGTTACAGGAGACCAAAGGCGCGTTTGCTTTCGTAGCGGGTGATCCCGATAAGTCGGAGGTCTACCGCCGCATCAGCTCGACCGATCCCGACTATCAAATGCCCACGCCGGAGTCGCACCTGGGCATGTTGAGCGAGCACGAAGTGGCGCTGATGAAAAAATGGATCGAGCAGGGCGCCAAGTATGAAAAGCACTGGGCGTTCGTGACGCCCAAAAAAGCGCCATTGCCGGAAGTGGAGGATGAAGACTGGGCGCGCAACGAAATCGACCGCTTCGTGCTGGCCGGGATGGAAGCCAAAGGCCTTGCGCCCAATGAACCCGCCAGTAAAGAACATTTATTGAAGCGCGTTTCAATCGACCTGACGGGTTTGGTGCCTTCGTTGGCGTTGCAGAACAAATTTCTGGCCAACGACAGTGAAGCTGCCTATGGCAAAATCGTGGATGAGGTATTGAAGCAACCCGCCTACGGCGAGAAAATGGCGCTGCACTGGCTCGACGTGGCGCGCTACGCTGATTCGTACGGGTATCAGGACGATAATATCCGCACCCAATGGCCCTGGCGCGATTGGCTGATTCACGCCTTCAACGAAAATCTGACTTACGACAAGTTCCTGACCTGGACCATCGCGGGCGATATGATGCCCAATGCAGATAAAGAGAAAATCCTGGCGACCGGATTTTACCGCAACCATAAGTACACCGAGGAGGGCGGCGTAATTCCGGAGGAATACCGCATCGAGTATATTCTGGATAAGACCAAAACCTACACCAAGGGCGTGCTCGCCATGACGGCCGAGTGCGCGCAATGCCATGACCACAAATACGACCCCATTTCGCAGGAGGACTACTACTCGATGTTCGCCTTCTTTAACAATACGCCCGAAGTAGGGTTTGAGGGCGATGTCAATCAATCTAAGCTGGCTAAGAAACCAGTGATGACGATTACCGATGCGGATGCGAAAAACCTGCTTTCGTTCATTAATCGCCGCGATACGAGTGCACTTACGGTTTCGGTTCTGGATGAGCGCGACACGCTTCGGCCGACCTACGTCCTGGATCGGGGCGTGTACGATGCCCCAACCAAGCGTGTTTTCCCCCAGCCGCTGAAAGCGGTCATGAAATTCGACACCACGAAGTACCCCCGCAATCGCCTGGGTTTGGCCAAATGGACGATCGACAAAAATAATCCGCTTACGGCGCGCGTGTTTGTCAACCAGATCTGGCAGCAATTCTTTGGCCGGGGATTGGTCAAGTCTACCGGAGATTTTGGAATGCAGGGCGATTTGCCTACCCATCCCGAACTGCTCGACTGGCTGGCCGTCGATTTTGTGGAACACGGCTGGAACGTCAAGCGGCTCGTCAAGCAGATCGTCACGTCAGCTACCTATCGTCAGTCGGCTCGCATCGACGCCCAAAAACTCGCCGCCGATCCCGACAATATTTACCTCTCGCGGGGCGCGCGCTACCGCATCCCAGCGGAGTTCGTGCGGGACGTAGTACTGTCGAGCAGTGGTCTTTTGATCCCTAAAATTGGTGGCCCCAGCGTGAAGCCTTACCAACCCGAGGGTTTGTGGGAATCGGCCAGTTCGGGCCGGGGCGAGTTGCGTACCTACATCCAGGATCGCGGCGACGCGCTGTACCGTCGGGGCATGTATACCTTCATTAAGCTCACCGTGCCGCCACCCGTGATGGGCATTTTCGACGCCAGTAACCGCGACCAATGCGAAGTGGTGCGCAGCAAGACCAACACCCCGCTGCAAGCGCTGGTGATGATGAACGACCCCACCGTACTGGAAGCTTCCCGCGTGCTTGCCCAAAACCTCATGCAGGAAAAAACCGCCGCGCCTGAAAAAATCACGAAAGCCTTCCGCATGATCGTCTGCCGGAAACCCACCGAAAAAGAGGTGAGAATACTCAAAAACTATTTCGACGAACAGGCTAATTTGTTCAAGCAGAAAAAGCTGAGTTCCACCAAAATCCTCAGCGCCGGCGAGTATCCCCAGGCCAAAGTCTCCGACCGCGCCTCCTGGGCCGCTCTCATGCAGGTAATCGGCATGATGTATAACATGGAAGAGACGATTACGAAAACGTGAGGTGTCTTGTTTATTTGTTTAGGTGTTGGGCTGTTTAGGCTTTTGAGTCTGAATAATTTCCACACAAAAAATCGCCAGGTATAAGGCTAAACAAATAAACTTCTAAACAAATAAACAATGGAGAAAAACATATTCGAATTTGGGCTCAACCAGAACCGCAGGCACTTTCTGTCCAAGCTTAGTTTGGGATTGGGAAGTGCGGCGTTGGGTTCTTTGTTGATGCCCGATCTTTTTAAAGGCGGGGGCAGCGAGGAGGAAACCGACGCTGCTCTGGCGGGTATAGCGCATTTTGCCCCGAAGGCCAAGCGCATTATTTATTTGTTCCAAAACGGTGCGCCTTCGCAACTGGATTTGTTTGACTACAAACCCATGCTCAACAAAATGCAGGGTCAGGAATTGCCCGCTTCCATTCGGGGCGAGCAGCGCCTAACGGGCATGACGGCCGGACAGGCCTCTTTTCCGCTGGCGGGTAGCTTCTTTAATTTTAAGCAGTACGGTCCTTCGGGGGCCTGGATTAGCGAACTTTTACCGCATATCTCAGGCGTCGCCGACGATCTTTGTTTCATCAAAACGCTCCATACCGAGGCGATCAACCATGACCCGGCGCTCACGTTTTTCCAGACGGGCGCGCAGGTCGGCAATCGCCCGAGTATGGGCTCTTGGTTGAGTTATGGTTTGGGGAGTGAAAACCAAAACCTGCCCGCTTTTTGCGTGCTGCTTTCGCGGGGCAAAGGCAACGGTCAGGGGGTGTATTCCAAGCTTTGGAGTAATGGATTCCTGGATTCGGTGCATCAGGGCGTGCAGTTTAGTAGCGGTGAAAACCCGGTGCTGTACCTCAACAACCCCGATGGCATGGACATGGCTGAGCGCCGCAAAATGCTGGACAAACTGGCCGAGCTGAACGAAGGTACCTACCAGGAGTTTGGCGACCCGGAGATTCAAACCAAGATCCAGCAATACGAGATGGCCTACCGGATGCAGACCGCGGTTCCGGAAATTACCGACATGAGCAAAGAGCCCGAAAGTACCATCAAGCTCTACGGACCGGATTGTCTGGTGCCGGGTACTTACGCCGCCAATGTATTGTTGGCTCGCAAACTGTCCGAAAAGGGCGTTCGCTTCGTGCAACTGTACCACCAGGGCTGGGACGCGCACGGCAATCTGCCCAACGAAATCAGAGGACAGGCCAAGGACGTCGACCAATCTTCGGCGGCGCTGATTACCGACTTAAAGCAACGCGGCTTGCTGGACGAAACGCTGGTGATTTGGGGCGGTGAATTCGGCCGTACCAACTATTGCCAGGGTAAACTTGCCCCCGATAATTACGGCCGCGACCACCATCCCCGCGCTTTCACGATTTGGATGGCGGGGGGCGGCGTCAAACCCGGCGTGTACGGCGAAACCGACGAATTTGGCTACAATGTGGTCAAGGACCCGGTCCACGTCAACGATTTCCACGCCACGGTCCTGCATCAAATGGGAATCGACCACGAAAAACTAACGTACAAGCACCTCGGCCGCCGTTACCGACTCACCGATGTAGCGGGGAAGGTCGTGAAGGGAGTGATTAGTTGAATGATGAGTTAGTCAATGATGAGTGATGACGGGTTGGCCCGTGCCAATATGAATTATGAGATGCCGCTAATTAATGAAATCCCTCCTTTACAATACTACTTTCTTCCTTGTTTGCCTGCTGGCTTTCCTGCTTGTATTTGAAAGTCAGTTGGTAGTACCGGCCTGGTTGCAGGTCGGCGGGCGGCTGCACCCGTTGCTGCTGCATTTTCCGATTACGATTTTGGTTTTGTATGGGTTGTGGGTGATCATCGCACCACGTACGCAGGAGCATGCGGTCGTTCATACTTATGCCGATAATATTTTGCTTTTGGGTGCCTTCACCGCCACGCTCACGGCGTTGCTGGGTTTGTTGCTTTCGCAGGAACCGGGTTACGATGCCGACGCTATTTTCTGGCACAAGTGGACGGGTGTGGCGACTGCCTTCGTAAGTTTTCTGTGGTACGCGTTCCGGGATCGGATTGCCGAACGGCCCCTGGCTGGGAAAGCCATGGCTGCTTCCACGTTGGGCGTGATGCTTTTTGCGGGGCATTTGGGCGGCAATATTACGCACGGCGAAGAATTTTTGCTGGCCCCCATTACCACCGACGAGCCCCAGCAAATGGTAGCCATGGACGACGCCCTGGTGTACGCCCACGTGGTGGAGCCGATATTGGAAGAAAAATGCTTTGGTTGCCACAACCCGCAGAAAGCCAAGGGTGAACTCATCATGACGACCCAGCAAATGCTCGTCAAAGGTGGCAAAAACGGGGTGCCCTGGGATACGACCCGCGCCGATTTGGGTATGATGATTGCCCGGGCTCATTTGCCGCTAGACGAAAAGAAACACATGCCGCCTCGCGGCAAAAATCAGTTGACCGAAGACGAAATTCAAGTATTGGAAAGCTGGATTCGGGGCGGTTCGAGCTTTACGTCCCGCGTGGTGGAGTTTCCGGCCGACGAGCCGCTATTTCGCTTTGCCTCCGGGCGGCTCGGCGTAGCGGAAGGGGAGGAGAGTTATGAGTTTGCGGCTGCTGATGAAAGCAAAATCAGGGAGTTGAGCAACGATTACCGCGTCATCGCGCCGCTGGCCGCTGGCTCGCCCGCGCTGTCGGTGAGTTTTTTCAGCACCGCCGCCTTCAAAAGCTCCGATCTCACGAATTTAATTCCGATCAAGGACCAGATTGTGACGCTGGACGCCAGCAAGATGCCCATCAAAGACGAAGATTTGAAGGTGATTGCCCAATTTTCGAATCTTCACAAGCTACTCCTTAATTTTACCGACATCACCGGAAGCACCCTGGGCGAATTAAACAAACTTCCCCAGCTCCGGCACCTTTCCCTGACGGGTACGCCCGTCAAGGCGCCCCAGCTCCGGTTGCTCAAAAAAGCCCCCGCGCTCAATACGCTCTACGCCTGGAACACTGCCGTGACGCCGGAAGAACTTACCAAGCTTCGGCAGGAAATGAAAGGCGTGGCGATCATTTCGGGTTACCGCAGCGACACCATCATGCTCAGCCTGACGCCGCCCATCCTGATTAACAAAGAACAAATTCTAACGGGCGACGCCATCATCCAACTGAAACATCAAATTAATGGTACGCTGATCCGCTACACGCTCGACGGCACCGAACCCGACAGCCTCAGTTCGCCGCTTTATAAAAATGGCATAAGAATCACTAATAACGCGACGCTCAAAGCCCGTGCCTTCAAGCCCGGCTGGTACGGTAGTGAAGTCTTGGCGCGACCCTTCTACCGCAATACGTTTCAACCTGACAGCGTGGAACTACTCAGCAAACCGGGAGATAAATACAGCGGTAAAAACGGTAAAGTGTTGGCCGACGGGGAAAAGAGCGCCCGCGACCACGCCAACGGCAAGTGGGTGGGTTCCCAGGATGGACCCCTGGCGGTATTGCTGTCCTACCGGAATCCTGTAACTGTCCAAAAAATATCGTTGAGTATGCTCCAAAATGTCGGGCCCTCGATCTTTCCGCCTGTCAAAGTCGAAGTGTGGGGTGGGATGAAAGCCGGAGAATTAAAATTGTTGGGTAGCAAAAAACCGCCGATGCCCGGAAAAGACAGTCCGGGTAGCGAGGATAAACTCTACGATTTCGAGATCCCGGCCACGCAGTTGAAATACATCAAAGTCGTTGCCGTACCGCTCGCCAAACTACCCGCTTGGCACGAACGTGCCGGGACGAAGGGTTGGGTGTTTATGGATGAAGTGTTGGTGAAATGAGGAGCCGCGCGTTTCAAATGCGCAGTACGAGGCGTTCGCGTCACAGACGCAAACGAGATTGACATAAAAAGGGCGGCGCAAAATCTTGCGCCGCCCTTTTTATATATTTAAACCAAAGCCGAAAGCCTACTTTCTGGCCTGATACGTCTGAATTTTACTTTCGTCAAGATTCAGCATTTCGCTTACTGCCTTGTAATCATTGTAATCGATGGGCTGACCTAAACGACCATTCTTGGGGAAATCAGCGGGTATAATGACTACGCGAAATTTCTGATTGGTGGTCCATTTAGCTTCCAGTGTGTTGCGGTCAAATTGCGTGTCGATAAACATCGTGGCATCGAGAAACGTATGGTCAAAATTGTATTGTAGCGCACCTTGGGGCAAAAATACCGTTTGGGGCAACAGCCGCCACACCGAAATCGGTGCGCCTCCGTTTTGGTCCGGGAGTTGCTCCCATTCGCGGTATACCAGTACCGCGTCAGATTCAAGTACTTCCACCGATTTAGGGAAATCAAAATACGCCTGGAAATCATTTGCGGTATTAAAAATGGGTACCGTCACGTTGAAAGCATTGCCCGCCACATTGACACCGGGCGCGCCGGGTACACCTTGCTGGCCTTGTGGGCCGGGTGTACCGTCAAAGCCGGGAGGGCCGGCAGGGCCTTTGCAACTCAAGACAAATACGGAAGCCAGCAGGCTGAGGGACAAAAGAATCTTTTTCATGGCTTAATAAATTAAAGTTAGATAGAGAAAACAGGTACGCTGAAATGATGTTAAAAAAACACGCCAACGCTACGACAGCGTCGTGCGGTTTCGACCCCCATCGGTCCGTTGGGTTTAAAGGCAGCAAAGTTTTCAGCGCGGAAACTCGGTGTCGAAGTAGCCGGCAAAGTTCCATATTTCCTTGATGTCGCTTAATAGCACGGGGTAAGGTGCGTAGCGTTCGTTGGTCGATTTTAGGATCAGGATCCCTTTTTCTTCAAGATAGTTAAATATTTTTTTAAGTACCACCCCTTCGTCCAGGGTTACCACCAGTCCCAGCGTTCCGCTCTTTATCGCGTGCCAATTCTCGACGTACTCGCCCATCACCGTACAGCCTTCGCGCAACGGCGTCATCGAGTCGCCTTCGTAGGGGAAGGCACGGTATTTTTTGTCAGGCGAAAGGAAAGGGAGTTGAAAACCGGTTAGTTCACTAATGTACGCTACATCACCGTATCCTTGCGCGTAGCCGCCTAAGGCCGGCACAGGCACGTATTCGATATTTTCGTGATTGGAGGGGTCGACCGTCGTCACGAGTACCCGGAGGTTATCCTCCCGAACCCAGGGGCGCGCTACGGTTTCGCTCAGGTTTCGCCGAAGCAGATTATCGGTAGTCACGTCAAAGTAGTCGGCTATTTTTACTAAATCGTCAAATGATGGATTGGCCCGACCCGATTCCCAAGCCGCTAACGTCGATTTCTTAAAACCCAGCGCGTCGGCCAGCTTCTGTTGCGAGGGCCGCGATTCGTGTTGATTTCGAAGGAAAGTAATGTTTTGCGCAAAAAACATAGATTTTGTTAGATAGTATTGACTAATCGGTCAAATATATCAATCATTAAATATAAATAATAGCTTTTTATTTAAATATAATGCCATGAATTACGAAGCGTTTCAAGTTTCTCTGACAGAGGACAGGCCGCCTGCAATCGAAAATCCAATCCTGACCGCCTTATGGCACGACGCCAAAGGTGATTGGGAAGCCGCCCACGACGTAGCCCAATCGCGGGAGGGTGTCCCCGCTTACGACCGTCTGCACGCCTACCTGCACCGGGTGGAGGGCGACACGTTCAACGCGGGTTACTGGTACCGACGCGCCGGAGTAATGCCGTCCAATGCCTCGCTAAAGCAGGAGTGGGAGCAGTTAGTCAGGGAAGCGTTGGCTCGCTAGGGCTGGTTCTCAGGCGCGCTATTTTACCGTTAACTCAATAAGTACATTCATTTGACATACCGTTTCGGTCCGGGCGTTATGCATTCGGACGGTCAGAATGGCCGCCTAATTTGTCCACCATCTAAACGAAATGGAACGATGAGAAAGGTAGTGAGTTTAGTATGCGCATTGGCATTCACGGGTATGGTACCCATCGACGCTGCCCAGGTACCCACTCAGCAAATAGTGGTCACGCAGCAGGAAAAAGTCGAAATAAAAGTCGACGCGTTGCCCCAAGCGGTGAAGGATGTATTGGCGGGTGAGGACTACACCGGCTGGACGGCCGCCAAAGCCTACAAAATTGCGGAGGAAGGCAAACCGACGCTTGTACGAAGTGAATCTAACCAAGACGGACGTTGAACCGATGACGCTTACTTTTGACGAAGAAGGAAAGAAGCCCGGTCAGTAATATAAAACAGGACGTGAAAGGTTCACGAGGTCGGACCGTATATTTCGGCCTCATTTTTTGTCTTATAACCGTTTAAGAAGCATTTCAAAAGAAATTTATCCTCAAAAATTTTAGACTATTCTGGGAATTAGTCAATAAAATCTTTACTTTAGGGAATATCCAATTTTGAAACTAAAACAAACAAATTAGTATGGTTATTAAAGTAATTGAAATCATGGCAAGTTCAACCAAAAGCTGGGAGGACGCCGCTCAAATCGCATTGAACGAAGCTTCTAAAAGTGTGCGGGGCATCAAGTCGATTTATATGAACGAAATGAGTGCTATCGTCGAGGATGGTAAAATCGCGCACTACCGCGTCAATACCAAAATTAGCTTCGAGGTGCAGTAAATGCTGTCGCCATCGAACGAGGAAAAGCAACGGCTCTGGTCGTTGCTTTTCCTGTTTTATCACCTGGTTTATTTACTCCCGGCACAAAGCTCAAATTTTCAAAATTGGATATTTCTGTGGTACGATCGCCCGAATTAGATTACCTTTGCGACATAATTTGATTTTACCAAGAGCAAATCCATAAATAGAAACGCCAAGACATGAACGCGAACGTCCACAAAGCGCATCCCTGGCACGGGATCCCCATCGGCGAAAAGTCGCCCGAAATCGTTACGGCTTTTATTGAAATCGTCCCCACCGATACCGTTAAATACGAAATCGACAAGCAGACGGGCTACCTCAAAATCGACCGTCCCCAAAAATATTCCAATATTGTCCCCGCCCTTTACGGCTTTATCCCCAAAACCTACTGTGGAGAGCAAATCGCGCTTCTGGCCCAAGAGCGCTCGGGCCGCGAGATTACCGAAGGCGACGGCGATCCGCTGGATATTTGTGTGTTGTGCGAAAAAATAATTTCCCATGGTGACATCATTTGCGAGGCGCGACCGATCGGCGGCATCCGTCTGATCGACAAAGGCGAAGCGGATGATAAGATTATCGCCGTTTTGAAAGGCGACGAAGTCTACGGAGCGTATCAAGACTTGGCCGAGCTACCCGAAAACGTGGTCGAACGCCTGAAACACTACTTTCTTACGTACAAAAACCTTCCCGGCGAACCGGCGCTTATCGAAATTGCGAACGTGTACGGCCGGGAAGAAGCGCACGAAGTAATCCGCACGTCGGTCGAGGATTACAAGCAGTCGTTTTATTGATTTGAATTCATAAAATACAGGGAACGTACGTCCGTGCTTTTTTCGTTGTAAAAGTTTACAGGTTTACTTGAAAACTTTTAAATGCCGGGGAGCACCTTGATTGTTGGGTCTAACAATCAATGGATGCTTAACCGAAAAACATTCAGATATTAGAATTGAGCTACCAGGAAGAAATAAAAAAACGCCGGACGTTTGCCATCATCAGTCACCCTGATGCGGGCAAGACCACGCTGACTGAAAAGCTGCTGCTCTTCGGTGGCGCGATTCAGACCGCCGGGGCGGTAAAATCCAATAAGATCAAGAAAACCGCGACCTCCGACTTTATGGAGATCGAAAAGCAGCGCGGTATTTCGGTGGCTACCTCCGTGATGACCTTCGAGTATAAGGATTTGCTCATCAATATCCTGGATACGCCCGGTCACAAAGATTTTGCCGAAGATACGTACCGGACGCTTACAGCGGTGGATAGTGTCATTCTGGTCATCGACTGCGTGAAGGGCGTGGAGGAGCAAACCGAGCGCCTGATGGAGGTATGCCGGATGCGCAAAACGCCCGTCATCATTTTTATCAACAAGCTCGACCGCGAGGGCAAAAATCCGTTCGACTTGCTGGATGAGTTGGAAGAAAAACTGCAAATACGGGTGCGGCCCCTGACCTGGCCCATCAACATGGGGTCCGAGTTTAAGGGCGTGTATAGCCTGTACGACAAGAAGTTGTATTTTTTTAGGATCAATAAAACCAAAATAGAGGAAGACGTAGTTGAGATCGGGCTGAACGACGAAAAACTACCCAAGCTGCTCGGCGAGCGCGACGCGGCTACGCTTCGTGAGGAGGTGGAACTGATCGAGGGTGTGTACGACCCCTTCTCGGAAGAAGCCTACGATGCGGGCGATTTGGCTCCTGTTTTCTTCGGCAGCGCCATCAATAACTTCGGCGTAAAAGAGTTACTGGATACCTTCTGCGAGATTTCACCGACACCGCAACCGCGCCCTACCGATGTGCGGCCCGTAGATCCAACGGAGGACAAACTCAGCGGTTTTATTTTTAAAATACACGCCAACCTCGATCCGCGCCACCGCGACCGCATTGCGTTTTTTCGGGTGTGTTCGGGCAAGTTCGAGCGGCGGAAGTTCTACCACCATGTCCGGCTCAATAAGGATGTCCGCTTTGCGAGTCCGTTTACCTTTATGGCGTCCGACAAAAGTATCCTGGAGGAAGGGTATCCCGGTGACGTCGTGGGTCTGTACGACACGGGTAATTTTAAAATAGGCGACACGTTGACCGAGGGAGAGGATTTGCAATTTTCGGGCATACCCAACTTCTCGCCCGAGATATTTAAGGAGTTGGTCAACCTCGACCCCATGAAATCCAAGCAGCTCGACAAGGGCGTGCAGCAACTTACGGATGAGGGCGTCGCCCAATTATTTACGCTGGAACTGGGCAACCGGAAAATCGTGGGTACGGTCGGGGAGCTGCAATTTGACGTAATCCAGTACCGGCTCGAAAACGAGTACGGAGCCAAATGCCGCTGGGTACCGATGAACATCGACCGCGCCTGCTGGCTCACGGCCACCGATAAACAGAAACTCACTGAATTTATCCGCTTGAAAGGCAACCAAATCGCCTACGACAAAGATCAGAATCCCGTTTTTCTGGCCGAGTCGGAATGGATGATTCGCATGAATCGCGAGAACAACCCCGAAATTCGGTTCCACTTTACGTCAGAGTTTAAGACGGAGATTGTTGCTAATCAGTTTTGAATGAGTGAATGACGATAACATTCATCATTCACTCATTCTATCATTATTTCCTCGGTCCTCGCGACCTTTTCTCCTTCGTTTTACTGCTGTCTTTCTTCATTTCACCTCTGTTCTGACCTCGTCCTTCGCGCATTTCGGCTTGCATGGTGCTGTATTTTGTTTTTTGGTCGGTGGTCAGAATTTCACTCAGGCTTTTCTCGAAATCGTCGCTAGCCGACTTCATGCGTTGACGGGCGTCTTTACTTTTGTCCTGGGCTTCGCGCATTTCTCCCATTTTTTGCGCACGGGTCAGTTCCAGGGCGTAAACCTTTTTCTCCTGGTCGGCGTCGAGCGTAAGTTGTCCACTCAGGCGCTTGGTTTGGCGCTGGGCGCGCATCTCGGGGGTAGCGTCGCCACCTCCCCGCTGGGCGTAAGTTGCGGTTCCCAACAGCAACAGCCCGATCATCATCACTAGGTTTTTCATATTGTTTGTTGTTTTAATTTAGTACGCCCGCTTGGAACGTTTCGTGGCACCGAGGTTTAATGCTTTGATCAAAATTTTTGTAGACCGGTAGTAGATGAATGCCCGTCTGGGGCTTATGGATAATACATCGTCTTTTGGGGTAAGAACTCGCCCTCTATGTATCCCTATTTAAAACCACGCCGATTCCGTATGCACTACATTCGCCCCTATCACTTTCTTTGCCTGGGGGCACTATTTCTGGGTAAGAATACCTGTGCCCAGAAAAGCCAGGTAAAACCCAATATCATCTTTATCCTGACCGACGATCAGCGTTGGGATGCCTTGGGTTATGCGGGTAATAAGCTGGTTCATACGCCCGAGATGGATAAGCTGGCTCGGCAAGGCGTTTATTTCAATAACGCCGCCGTCAGCACGCCCATTTGTGCGGCAAGCCGGGCCACGCTACTGAGTGGCATGTACGAGCGAAGCCACCGGTATAGTTTCACGACCGGCCCCATTCGCGACGAGTACATGCAGACCGCCTACCCCAAAGTGTTACGGGAGGCAGGGTACCACACGGGATTTTTTGGAAAATTTGGCGTGAAATACAAGGATAAGGACCAGCTTTTCGACGTCTACGACGATTACGACCGGGGGCCGTATCCCGATCGGCGGGGCTATTACTATAAGACTATTGGCAAAGACACCGTCCATTTGACGCGCTACACCGGACAGCAGGCGCTGGACTTTCTGACGGCTGCTCCCAAAAACAAGCCCTTTTGTTTGTCGCTTAGTTTCAGCGCGCCCCACGCGCATGACCCGGCCAAAGACCAGTATTTTTGGCAAAAGGAGACCGACGAATTATTGGCCGATACGACCGTTCCTCCCGCCGATATCAGCGACGATAAGTACTTCAATATGCTGCCCAAAATCGTGCGCGATAGTTTCAACCGCGTCCGCTGGTACTGGCGCTACGATACGCCCGAAAAGTACCAGCATAGTGTGAAGGGCTACTACCGGATGATTGCGGGCATCGACATTGAAATCGCCAAAATCAGGGAGCAACTTGTAAAAACCGGTCAGGATAAAAACACAGTCATTATTTTGATGGGCGACAATGGCTATTTCCTGGGCGAACGCCAGTTGGCGGGGAAGTGGCTGATTTACGACAACTCCATTCGGGTACCGCTCATCGTGTACGATCCGAGACTCGCCCAACACCGCGATCTTGACGAGGTGGCGCTCAATGTGGATATTCCGGCCACGATTCTGGACATGGCGGGCGTCAAGGCTCCCGCAAAATGGCAGGGCCAGAGTCTGTATCCACTCGTACGGGGCCAATCGAAATCCTGGGTGCGGGATACGATTTTGATTGAGCACCTCTGGGAGTTTGTCAACATTCCGCCCAGCGAGGGCGTGCGTACCAAGGATTGGAAGTACCTGCGCTACGTAAACGACAAATCCATCGAGGAACTCTATTCACTCAAAAATGACCCGAAAGAAATCAATAATCTGGCGGCCGATCCAAAATTCAAGACCCAACTGTTGGCGTTGCGCAAAAAAAATGATGAATTGGGCCGCCGCTTCAGCGATGGCAATGCCGCCGCGCCGACTAATCCCGGCCTGAATGCAACGTGGACCAGTACTGCCGCCGCAAATTCGCCCTTTAGCTGGACGTTGCCGCTATACGCGGGCCGCGAATCGGCGCATCAGGTGTTGGTGTCATCGTCTCTGACGAGGAGCGAGCAAAATATCGGCGACGTGTGGGATAGCGGTGAGGTCAAAAACAAAGCTACCGAAAGCGTAGGGGGGGAGTTCGCCAATACGCCCACCAAAGTGGGATCAAGCATAAAGCCGCCTTTGCAAGCCAACACGCCTTACTATTGGCGCGTCAGGATTTGGGACAAGGATAACCGGGTATCGGAATACTCGCCGCCGCAAGCTTTCAAGCTGGCTCAGTAATACTATTGCAATTAAACATCATATAGTACCCAAAAAACAAGCGCCGAAACAGAAATGACTCTGTTTCGGCGCTTATTTTTTCTGATGAATTCAGATTAGTACTTCTTTGGCGGCATATTATCGGTGCGCGTCTCTTCGCCCGTGAGTTTCTCCACATCCACTTCGGTCTTGCGAACCGTGTCGTGAATTTTCTCATCGTGCTCTTCGACCGTTTTACCTACCGATACTTCCTCCACCACCTGGGCAGTTTTTGAAACTACTGCTTTCTCGGCGTGCTCAGTCATAACGACCTCACCTTCCTTAAAAGCATCCAGTTCGCCGGTTGTGGCGGCCCGGTTGACCGGCGTACGGTTGACCGTCACGCGCTCTTCCCGCAAACGAATACTTTCCTCGACGGGACGTGATACGATCCGGCTTTTCAAACGTACGCCACCCGTGTCGACAGTGCGCTTGCCCACTTCCAGGTTCTCTTCGATAATTTCAACTTTCTGATCGGCATCCGTATCCATGCCCATTCCGGTGGCGCGGTTGACATCAGTGTCCATGTCCATATCCATGTCCATTCCAGTAGCGCGGTTGGCATCGGTGTCCATACCCATTCCCATAGTCCGGGCATCGTAGCCATACTGATCCGCGGTGTCGCGGACATCAATAGCACCGCAATCGTCCAGAATATCGGCGGCTTTATCGGCCTGATCTTGTGAAGTGGCATGGATCGTTACGATCGAACGGCTGCTGCCCATCGCCGAATAGCGGTTTGCGTCATCGTCGTCGTCCCCAAACAGATTGCGGAAAAAATTGCCGATGCCTGAATCGTGGTCATGGTCTTCGTAACGGTCTGAGGTGTTGGTGGCGCCTGTATAAGGCGATACATCTACGGTATTGCGCACATATCCGGCGCTTACCAACTTGTCTACTGCTTCTCTTGCTTCTTGGGCGTCATCAAATACGCCTACTACGGTCATGCTCATAATGGTATGGTTTTAGGTTTAAATTAGAATTTATATATACAACAACTTGGGTGTTTTAACCCGCATGTTCGTCATCCAAAGGCTGGCGCGTAATCGAAATCCGCTCCTGCCGCAACTTTACTCTCTCGTCATGAATCTCAATCGAGTCACGCTTCGTCACGTGTATTTCCTCGACCAACATCAGACGCTTCTCTACTGCCAGCACTTCCTTGACCACGGAATAAATAGTGGTATTCCCTTCCTGACGGGTGGGTGGCACTGTCTCCACGTAGGTTTCAAATGCCTTTCTTTCCACGGAAATTTCTTCTTCCCGCAAAGGCACATTGACCAACTCCTCGCGCTCTTCAATGGTCTTATTAATAACTACCCGCGCCCTCGGAACTTCCACTACCTCAATCGATGCCGTTTCTTTAATCACCGGGATGACAATCTCAGAACCTGGTGAAGATTCAGACCCGTCCAGTCTTTTATATGCGTCAGGTAATTCGTTGTTCATCTAATAGGTAAGGAGAGTATGTGCTTTTCGTAATCACTTCTAAACTTTAATGTGACGTACTATGCCAACTATGGAAAAAGAAGTGTGCCGCACGTTGATTTAACGTCTTAATACGCTGTTAATCAGTGTTATAAAATTTATCAAAAACAAGCTGTGTATGTTTTTGATAGAAGATTTTTTCTCAACTGTGGGAAAAACTACACAAACCCATGGTACGGTACCATAGGATATGGTGCTTTGGGATAGGAATGTAAAAAATAGGCAACATGGCGAGTGGATGCGCGGCTCTATCTAAGTACTTCCCAATTGCGCCGCCGAGGTTGATGGTGGTGATAATTCTTATATTCTAGGA
>JBBSSJ010000039.1:0-22248 GCA_038242095.1 Cytophagales bacterium | reverse complement strand
TTTTGTTGAACGTTCCACCTAAAGAACCTTTGGAATTCAGGATGTATATCTAATTCTTCATCTCGATACAAGCTAATAAGCTCACCGATTGACATCGGGTAGCCATCTGTGGTGATTTCCTTCTTCTTTTCATTTATTTCGTCTTGTAATGCCATTATTTATTTGTATAGTTTAATTTTTTTAGAATAGCTCTAAAATATTTGAGATTGTTATTGTACTATACTACGAGCTTTGAGTTCGCAGCCCTATATTTTACAATGGTTTGAGATATATGGTAAACACAACCAAATTACTTACTGCTTCTAAGTTAGTTTTAAATCAATCATCAATCAATTCTCAAAACTAGTCCCTTCAAATAACTCCCCTCGGGATGAAAAACGTTGACGGGGTGGTCGGGGCCCTGCGTGAGTTGGTGCAGCACCCGCGCCTTGCGGCCTACTTCCATGCAGGCGGCCACGATGGTGTTGTAGAACAGCTCGCGGTCGACGACCTGCGAGCAGGAAAAAGTAAAGAGCATCCCGCCCGGCTTTATTCTATTGATCCCTTCAATATTGAGCCGCTTGTATCCCTGCACAGCGCGGTGCCGCGCCGACATACTCTTGGCAAAAGCGGGCGGATCGAGTACGACCACGTCGAAGGTTTCTTCGGCGGTTTTGAAGTACTTCATCACGTCTTCGGTAATGGATTCGTGGTTTTTTTTCTCGTAGTGGTTGAGCGCCACGTTCTCATCGCAAAGCGCGATGGCCTTTCCCGATGCATCGATCGACACGACCCGCGTCGCGCCCGCGCTGAGGGCGTAGATTGAAAAGCCACCCGAGTAGCTGAACGCGTTGAGGACCGATTTCCCGCTTGAGTAATTCTCAAGCATCCTCCGGTTTTCGCGCTGATCGAGGAAGAATCCCGTTTTCTGGCCCGTGACCCAGTCGACCAGGAAGGTGCGGCCGCTCTCAAGAACCGGGTAGGGCGTTTCGACTTCACCGTAGAGGTAGCCGTTGGCCAACTCTTTGGCGTAATTACCGGGTAGTGTTTCGCGGCTTTTGTTGTACACCGCTTTCAAGCCTTTACCCAAAACTATTTTGAGCGCTTCGGTGATCTCATCCAGACTGCGGTGCATCCCGATCGTATGCGCCTGCACGACCGCCACGCCATCATACATATCGATGACCAGGCCAGGTAACCCGTCGCCCTCGCCGTGAATCAGACGGTAGCAATTTGCGTCGATGGCAAGTTGCTGGCGCATTTGGTAGGCATTGCGGAGTTTTTCTTCCCAAAAAGCCGCGTCGATTTCTTTTTCTTCAAAGGTCAGGATGCGGACTTTGATGCTGCCATCGTGGTAATGGCCACGGGCCAGAAAATCGCCGCTTTTGGTCACGACTTCTACCAAATCACCATCTTGCAACTCTCCTTCCTGATGCACAATCGCGCCGCTGAACACCCACGGATGTTGCCGTTTGATGGCTTCTTCGCGGCCTCTTTGTAAAAATAATCGGGGTAGGGGGGGGATGGTAGGCATTTTTGTGGTGGGTATAATATTCTGATGGAATTGGATTTATCAGGCTCGATTGTGTATCATTGCTGCAATTTTACGCATTTTTAAACCCAAAGCAGACTATCAATATGAATTACAATCGCCGATTATTCCTCAAAGCCGCCGGCTTTGCGTCCTTCGGGGCCGTAGCCTATCCATTTGTTTCCTGCCAAAGCGGGGGTGAAAATAGCTCCAACAGCGACAGTACGGGTGTAGTGACCGCGCCCGGTGCGACTAAAATCGATAATTTCGGCCTGCAACTGTACAGCGTTCGTGACATCATTGGTAAGGACCCCAAGGGCGTTATCAAGCAGATTGCTGATTTTGGATATAAGGAAATTGAGGGTTACCAGGGCGATCAGGGCGTTTTTTGGAGTATGAAGCCCAAAGAGTTCAAAGACTACATCGATGGATTAGGCATGAAGTTCGTTAGTACGCACGCCGACACCACCAAGGACCTGGAAAAACTTGCCGCCGACTGCGCCGAGGCCGGGCTCACCTACGTGTTGCAACCTTATATCGGTCAGCAGAAGTCAGTCGATGAATGGAAAAAACGCGCCGACGAGTTCAATAAGCGGGGCGAAATCTGTAACAAGGCAGGTGTGAAGTTCGGCTACCACAACCACGCCTATTCGTTCGAGCCCGTCGACGGTCAACTGGGTCAGGAGATCCTGCTGGATAACACTGATCCTTCATTAGTCGTGTATGAGCTGGATATCTGCTGGATTTCGGCGGCGAATAAAGATGCCGAAAGCCACCTCGTGAAATACAAAGGCCGTTACGACCTATGCCACGTCAAAGATCTCGTCCGTGAGCCCGAGCCGCACTCGACTGACCTTGGTGCCGGCATTATCGACTACCCCAAGATCCTTAAAGTAGCCCAGGAAACCGGCGTGAAACACTACATCGTCGAGCAGGAGGAATATCCCGAATCAATCATGGCCAGCATCACGCACGATGCTGATTATATGAAGGAGCTGGTAATTTGAGTGATGAGTGATGAATGATGAGTGAGGAATGGGTACGTCACTCATCATTCATCATTTTGCCCTTCCGAGCGAACGTTAAAAAGCCGCTGCAACCAAGTTCTTTGGTCAGCGGCTTCTTTTGTTTTGTCGGCTTCGCTGAATTTGAAATCGGCGAGTAGACGTAAGTCGGGTTGCCCGGCGTTGACCCAGCAAGTGTACCACAGGTCGCCCACCATCTTGATGGATTTGCTCATTTGGCGTTCCACTTGGCCGTCCAGCATCGCGCTGTACTTCGCCGTGAATTCATCTGAATAGGTCCTGACCAGCACCCGATTGCGCTCGACGAACGTGAATTTGCGGTCGAGCTTGAAATCCTTGCTCAGTTCTTTTTCAAAAAGCAACACCGAGTCGCAAGCCGCGTGGGCATCGGCGACGGCCTGCCAAATCGCTTTGGCCGGATTGTCGACGTAGGTAGCCGGGCCGAGCCATAGTTCGTAATCTTCGGCGTAAAGTTCGGGAATGCGCGATTCCCAAAACGCGTGGATGCCTTCCTGCCCGCTGAGTTGGCCGTTGTAGTTGCGGGTCGTGTGCAGCGGCACATTGGCATCGGCGACGTAGTGACCCAGATCGGCGGAGATTCTTAGAATCCGCGACGGGTCTTTTTCGCGCATAGCTTCGGTGAGTTGGTACACCGCCGTTTGCACGTACCAGGGCACGATGCCGTGCTTCCGCAAACTATCTTCCCCGATTTTTTCTTTGGCCTGATTCCAATACAGCGGCAGCATGGTCAGTGCGCTGTCGCCATAAACGTCGAGGTCGATGAAATGGCGCTCGGCCTCGCCCACCACGGCGTACCGGCGGCGGTCGGGATTGACGGCGTTTTCGGTAATGAAGTCGATGTTTTTCTTGTAAAAAAACTGCATTTCCGGCGGCAAGCGGTACACCGCCAGACGGTTGATGCGCTTGTGCGCCCAGAACCCCCATTCGGGCTGGAAGGCGAGAAGGGTAAGGGAGAGGAGCGCGCCGAGAGCAAGCAGTAGGTTTCTCATTTCATAATGCGCGGATCCAATGGGATTCTCACCTGGCTTATTATCTCAATTTCTTCAAAATCGGGGTGAGCAGGATGCAGCAGAAAGTTATAAGACTGTTCTATAACAACCGATGGCACCGCCACACCCAGGCAAAAGGGATCAAAAAGCCACTCTTTCAGAATGGAGCGGGTCTCGGCCAGTGTTCCTGTTTTCCAGTAATCCGGTAAATCTGCCATTTTCATCCAGAAGATTTCTTCTGGTGTTATGGGGATGCGTAAAGTACTGAGCCATAAGATGGGAATTGTGGGAAGCGAAACCGGAGGAAGGTGCACGATCGTTTCCAATAGACTCAATTCCGGACTTCGGCTCGTGTAAAGAATCCCCAGTCCCTGAGGGTTCCAGCGACCGCCATGCAATTCACTGCCGATCACTGAGCAGGGATTGACATGGTAAGGTTCTTTATTGATGCGATAAACGACCATCTCACTTAACCCACTATGCCCCATTCGATGCGTCCCAGCACATCGTTAGCCAACGAAAACCCCACAACCGTATCCAGAATTGCCAGGGGAGTTTGAGGATCAGGTGCTTGCCTTGATGGAGTCGAAGTCTGGGTACTTGGTGCCTCCGGGTCAGGCGGCGTAAAACTTCCTGCCTCGCGCATCGAAAATGATTCATGTATTTCGTCACCTCCGACACGATAAGCGAGTTCAGCCAGCGGCGTATGCAACCACCGATTCAGCATATCAGCTCTTCCATCAAAAACAGAAAGTCCGTGTTGAATTAATCTTTCCAGTAACAGTAATCGCTCGCTGCTCGCCAAATTGAGTCGTTCGCTGTTTGCTTTACCGTGCAAACTCCTTACCGACATATTCAGTATTCTGGCCATTTCAATGTCTGTGAGTCCTACCTTACTCGCTAATTCGTCAACGCGTTTTCGGGCCACGCCAAGACGGGCCTGGCGGATAAGGTCGACTACGGGTCGGCCGGCATTCACATGTATTGGAAGAGAAGTTTGCATAATCTAACTGGATAGAGTAGTGCAAATATACATTTTAAAAACGGCATTTTTGCCAAGTACTAAAATTGGAGATTATTACCATTCAATCTCCTTCTTCCCAATACTCTTTAAGTACTCGTTCGTCTGGCTGAAATGTTTGCTGCCGAACCAGCCGCCCCATTTGGCCGCGAGCGGGGAAGGGTGTTTGGCCCTCAGGATATGGTGTTTGGACTCGTTAATGATGCTGCCTTTGTCCTGCGCGTATTTACCCCAAAGCAGAAAAACGACGTTTTCCTTCTCCGCGTTGATACGCTCAATAACGGCATCAGTAAAGATTTCCCAGCCTTTTTTCTGGTGCGAACCCGCTTCGCCGGCCCGAACGGTGAGCGTGGCGTTAAGTAGCAGGACGCCCTGCTTGGCCCAGCGTTCCAGATTGCCCGAAACCGGGATCGGCACTCCAAGGTCGTCGTTGAGCTCTTTAAAAATATTCAATAGCGAGGGCGGCTTGGGTACGCCGTCATTGACCGAAAAGGATAGCCCGTTGGCCTGACCGGGTCCATGGTAGGGATCCTGCCCCAGTATGACGACCTCGCATTGCGCAAACGGGCAGGAGTCGAACGCGTTAAAAATTAGCTTGCCGGGGGGATACACCGTGTGGTTTTTGTATTCTTCTTTTACGAATTCGATCAGGCTATCAAAATAGGGCTTGTCGAACTCGGCTTTAAGGTGTTCTTTCCAGGATTCTTCGATGGCTACGTCCATGATGTGGTAGTTTTAGGAATTTAAATGAATTCGTGTTTGTATTTATCAACAAGATATGACTATTTTCGTTTAGCAAATAAACTAACCCGGACAATGATTTCAGAAGTGACAGAGGGCGTGAAGGTATCGGTGTTGACGGAGTATCAGCCGGACTATTCTAATCCCCGACAGACGCATTTTGTTTTTACTTACAAGATCATTATCGAAAATCATAGCCCGAACACCGTCAAACTGTTGCGCCGCCACTGGAACATCCACGACGCCAACGGTATTGTGCGTGAGGTAGAGGGCGAAGGCGTAATCGGCCAGCAACCCGTGCTGGAACCCGGCGAAATCCACGAATACGTTTCGGGTTGTAATTTGCGTACCAACCTGGGCAAAATGGCCGGAACTTACCTTATGGAGCGGGTCGTCGACGGTCGCCGCTTCACGGTTATTATTCCCGAGTTTACGCTGGTGGTACCCTATCTGCTCAATTGACGCCCATCTTTTTCACGCCACCACGATCCATTTGATTTTACAGTACATGAAGCATTGGCTGCGGGCCGGAAACGCCCACGCCATTCACTCCCCGTTTGTGTATGAATTATACACTAAGGTGATTCGTTCTAAGTCGAGGAAATCTCCTGATTTTAAGGGAATAGAGCAACTCAGAAAGCAACTGCTGGCCCGGCAGGATACGATCGAAATCCTGGATTTGGGCGCGGGGTCAAGATTGGATAAATCCAATGTCAGAACAGTAGGTTCAATCGCCAATAACGCCGAGAAGCCTGCCCGCTTTGGGCGATTTTTTTACCGACTGACCCAACATCTTGACCCAAAAAATGTCATCGAGCTCGGTACTTCGCTGGGCTTGACGACGGCCTATTTTGCCAGAGCCGCGCCGCGGGCTGATGTGTTTTCGCTGGAAGGCTGCCCGGAGACTTTGCGCCTTGCGGAGGAGAATTTTTCCCAGTTGGGTATCAATAATGTTCAGACGGTTTCGGGGAATATCGACCAGACTTTCCCCGATTTCCTGCGCGAGAGAAATCAAAAAGTAGATCTTGTTTTCTTCGACGCCAACCATCGCGAGGAACCGACGGTGCGCTACTTTCATGATGCGCTTCTCTATCATCACGATAATACAGTCTTTGTTTTTGACGACATTTATTGGTCCGAGGAAATGACCGCCGCCTGGGAGACCATCAAAGCGCATCCCGACGTGACGGTGACCGTCGACCTCTTCTGGATTGGGCTGGTGTTTTTCAGGAAGGAGCAAGCCAGGGAAAATTTTGTGTTGAGATTCTAGCTAATTTTGTGGCTGATTCAGCGTTTTCAAGTTATTGATAATCAAAATACTACCTATATCATGGGAAAGTTGAGACTTGGCTTGACTATTCTGGGCGCCGGCTTGCTACTTTTTTCTGGCTGTAAGGAAAAACCTGCCACGGAAGTGGTGAGCGAAGTTTCTTCCTATAATTTGATTCAGGACCGCATTCTTACCCCCACCTGCGCCACGGCGGGTTGCCATGCTTCCGAGCAGGACGGTGACTTCAAGCAACACGGACTGGTACTGGCCAAGGGAAAATCCTACGCCAATCTCATCAATATTCTTTCCCGACAACCCGAAGCTAAGGAGAAGGTATGAAGCGGGTCAAGCCATTCAATTCCAACGAAAGTTTGTTTTACCATAAGCTAAACTGGGATGCCAGCCACCACGGCGGGAAGCAGTATGGCCTTTCGATGCCGCTGGGCGGTACGCCGCTCAGTAATGGTCAAATCGAATTCGTCCGCCGCTGGATTGAAGCGGGAGCCCCGGGAAGGGGTAGCGTTGTGGACACAACCTTGCTTAATGATAAAACGCCCAGCTACGTCGCGATCTTTAATGGCCTGGCTCCTCCCGCGGCTGGCGCAGGATTTCAAATCAAACTGGATGCTTTCACGATTGCGCCCAACTTTGAACGCGAACTTTTCCAGCGCAAAATGGTCGGCAATACCGAAGACCAGTACGTGAGTCGGGTGCAGGTGTTGATGCGGCCCGGCAGTCACCACTTTATCTTGTATGATTTCACGAATCAGGACCGTCTGCCGCCGTTGAATGCTGTCCGCGACATCAGAAACTCCGACGGCACTTCCAATATCCTGACTTTCCTGCAAATGCAAAACCACGTGTTTTGGGCCGGAACTTAAACCCAGGCCCACGACTACACGCTGCCCGACGGCGCGGCCTTGCTGTTACCGGCCGGGGCGTCTTTCGATTTGAATTCGCACTACGTCAACAAGAGCGCCCAACCCGAAACCGGTGAGGTACACATAAATCTGTACACGCTGCCCAAAAGTCAGGTTAAACACGTCGTGCGCTCGCTCAACATGGCCAATGAAGGCTTCGCGCTGGCGCCGGGTAAGGTGACGGTAGCTACCAAAACTTTCACGGTCAAGAAGCCCACGACGATTCTCTCGCTGACGTCCCACACCCACAAGCTGGGCCAAAAATTTGTGATCAAGATCAAAGGCGGTACCCGCGACGGTGAGGTAGTCTAAGAAAGTGCCGACTGGGAGCACCCGCTCATCAAAAACCTCGCCAAGCCTATCCAACTCCAAGCGGGTGAGGGCCTGACCTCCGAAATTACCTACAACAACACGACTAAAAATACGGTACGCTTCGGCCTACTTAGTACCGACGAAATGGGGATTATATTTGGCTATTTCTACGAGTAAGGCAATCGACTTTCGGCTGTCAACTTTCGGCCTTACAGCTTGTCAATAAGTACAAAACTGCTGTATAACAAAATAGGGCATCCAATTGCTGGATGCCCTATTCATTTTTAAAACTAAATGCTAACTTCATTCATTTCAAAGCAAAGGTAGCCGATTGCCGTTGGCCGACAGCCGAAAGCCAATTATTACTTATTAACCACATCCACCTGTACGCGCTGACCTTTGATCGTATTGCCATCCATGGCGCGGATCACGACGCGTGAATCACGCTCGGGTACGTCGACATAGGTATAGTTGTCATAAATCTCGATAGCTCCGATGTCGCGGCCGGCAATGTTGGATTCACCAGCGATGGCGCCCACGAAATCGCGGGGCATGATGCGATCCTGACGACCTACGTTGAAGTACAGGCGGGTCATGCCTTCTTCCACGGGTCCGGGCGCGGCTTTCTCGCGGCGTGGGCCACGATCACCACGGTCCTCACCACCGAAGCGGCCTCCGCGGTCGTCGCTACCAAAGCGATTTCCCTTGTCGAAACGTCCACCACGGTCGCTGCTGCGGCTTTCGAAGCGTCCGCCGCGATCACCACCACGGTCGCGGTCCCGACCAAAACGATCCCCGCGATCGTCACGGTCACGGCCCCGGCTTTCGCCACGGTCCGAGCGTTTATCTTCCCAGGCGAGGTTGGCGTCCGCGAAGGAATTCTTCTCGACGCCCAGCAATTGCTTGGTCATTGCGGCTACGACCTGCTCAGTCGTGAAACCGCTGTGGTGCAGTTGCTCAAGTACGTCGTCGTACAGGTTGAGGTCCTGCTTTTCATTTTCCTGAATGGCGGTTGCCATACTCTCAACAAATCGCGCTTTGCGCACACCGACAATATCTTCGTACGATGGAATAACGCCTTTCTCAATCTTTACTTTCGTAAAGTTTTCGATCTGGCGGATGCGGTTTTTCTCATCGCGTGCGACCAGCGAAAATGCTTTGCCCGACATACCCGCACGGCCCGTCCGACCGATTCGGTGTACGTAGTACTCTTCGTCCAAAGGAATGTCGTAGTTAATAACGGCGTCCAGTCCGCTCACGTCAATACCCCGAGCCGCTACGTCGGTAGCCACCAGGATGGTCGTCACGCCCGACTTAAACTTGCTCATCACGTTAGTGCGCTGCTGCTGACGGAGGTCGCCATGAATACCTTCGGAAGAGTACCCCCGGGTTTGCAGTTGCTCCACGATCTCGTCCACTTTCCGCTTGGTATTACAGAATACCAGCAGCGATTGCAGATTGTACATATCGATCAGGCGCGTCATCACTTCCAGCTTGCCCTGTGGCTTCACTTCGTAAAATACCTGCTCGATGTTATCGTTGGTCAGCTCATTGCGTACCACTTTCACCAGCACGGGATCATTCAAAAAGCGCTTGGTGATCGATAAGATCGGTTTCGACATCGTGGCCGAAAACAGGATCGTCTGCCGATCTTCGGGCATGTCAGCCAGGATACTTTCGATGTCCTCGCGGAAGCCCATGTCGAGCATTTCGTCGGCCTCATCGAGTACCATCATGCGTACTTCTTCAAAATTCAGCGTGCGACGCTGCATGTGGTCCATCACGCGGCCCGGCGTACCGACCACGATCTGAACGCCCTTCTTAAGCGAGCGAATCTGTCGCTCGATCGAGTCACCACCGTAGATGGCTTCGATGCGGACGCCCCGCTTGTACTTGGCCAGTCGGCCGATTTCCTCCGATACCTGCACCGCCAATTCGCGGGTCGGGCAAAGGACCAACACCTGCACGGCGTTGTTGGACGGGTCGACCATTTCGAGCGCCGGAATGCCGAAAGCGGCCGTTTTACCGGTACCCGTCTGGGCTTGTCCGATGACATCGTTACCCGCCATAACCGGCGGAATGGCTTGCGCCTGAATAGGCGACGGGCTTTCAAAACCCATCTCAGTTACGGCGCGAAGAATATCGTCGGACAGGTTCAGCGCGGCAAAAGTACCCTCTTTGGGCCCTTCTTCCTTCGGCATTTCCTGCGACAGCGTTTCTTCTTCTAATGCTATTGTTTCTTCGTTGTTCATTACTTTGTTATTAAAAATATCGTATTAAAAAAATGTAAAAGGGGCGGAATGATGGCATGATCCGGCAATCGACCCAAGTCAATTACGCGTCGCCACAGCGTTTCAAAACACGCTTCGAGATCCGCATCCCCGGGAAAATAGGTTTCACCAGAAATACAAGACACAATTAGTTTCGGGCCTGTATTTCCAGAACTGGAGATGAAGCCAAAAACATAAACCCAGCATCGGCACGAGGCCGTCCGCTTGGAACGTAGTACTAATTCAAAAAGGGATTTTTGCGCAAAGCCCACCACAAGACATCCGTGTGGCTCTGCAAGACTTTATCGGGATTACCAATCTTTTGTAACGATTGACGGCGGAATAGAATGCCGGACCCGGACTGAAGCAGAGGAGTGAACGGATGTTCGCTCTAATTGTGGTGCAAAAGTAGAAAAAGTTTTTTAATAATCTACTAATTACTCAAAAAAAATTGTAATATTTTTATAAACAAAAAAAAGCGCGGCTCCCCAAACCAGTCAGAGAGCCACGCTTAAGGTAGTTCTTGGTGTATTTAGATGGTCGCTGTACTGGACGAATCTAATACCTCATTCAATTCATGGAGCGGCAGGTCGAAAGCATTGGCGACACCTTTGTACAACACCTTGCCCTGCACGATGTTGAGGCCTTTGGCTAATTCGGGATTTTCGTTGCAAGCCTTTTTCCAGCCTTTATTCGCCAGATTCAGAGCGTAAGGGAGCGTAGAATTGGTAAGCGCCAGCGTGGAAGTATAAGGTACTGCGCCCGGCATGTTCGCCACACAATAGTGTACTACGCCGTCGACGACAAAGGTCGGATCTTCGTGGCTTGTGGCGTGCGAAGTCTCAAAACAGCCGCCCTGGTCGATGGCTACGTCGACGATCACGGTACCTGGTTTCATGAGCTTAAGCATGTCCTTGGTGATGAGCGATGGCGCCACCGCGCCGGGGATCAATACTCCGCCGATCACGAGATCGGAGTGCTGAATGTGGCGGCAGATGTTGTATTCGTTGGACATCACGGTGTCGACGTTAGCCGGCATAATATCGTTCAAATAACGAAGGCGCGGCAAACTGACGTCCATGATTGTAACGTGCGCGCCTAATCCGGCGGCCATCTTAGCCGCCTCGGTACCTACAACGCCGCCACCCAATACCAATACATCGGCAGGTTTCACCCCCGCAACGCCGCCCAGCAGAACACCGCGACCGCCCATGGGTTTTTCAAGGTATTTGGCGCCTTCCTGAATCGCCATTCGGCCCGCAACTTCGCTCATCGGCGTCAGCAACGGTAGACTACGGTCCGCTTTTTCGACGGTTTCGTAAGCCAAACACACCGCTTTGCGCTCAATCATCGCGCGGGTGAGCGGCTCTGACGAGGCAAAGTGAAAGTAGGTGAAGAGCAATTGATCTTCCTTAATTAGTTCGTATTCCGAAACAATAGGCTCCTTCACCTTCACGATCATCTCGGCAATGGCGTACACCTCCTCGATGGTGTCAAGCAATTGTGCCCCGGCCTCGGTGTACTCCTCATCCGAAAAGCCGCTGCCTTGTCCGGCCGTGGCCTGCACATAAATGGTGTGTCCGTTCCGCACAAATTCAGTCACGCCCGCGGGGGTGACCGCTACGCGGTTTTCGTTGTTTTTAATTTCCTTAGGTACGCCGATGATCATTTTCTAGGAGTGATGAGTGATGATTGCATTAAATAACTACTACTTTCTTGCCTTACAAATATAATTCTGTCAGTAATCTAATCTTGTTTGAAATTAAAATGGAGAAAAATAATCTATTAACATCGATATTGTCTTGATAAATTCCTTTTGGATTCTCTATTCGACGTTTTTTTGCATAAAAAATTTCCTGAGTATGAATCTCGATGCGATCGATCTGGCGATTTTAAAACTGTTGCAAGCCGACTCCCAACAAACGATTAAAGAGATTGCCGGGGCCATCAATTTGTCGATTACGCCTGTCCACGACCCCATCTGCAAGTTGGAGCGGGGTGGCTATATTGAACGCTATGTTGCGCTACTAGACCGAAAGAAATTAGGCAAATCGTTGGTCGTATACTGCAACGTCACGCTCGACAAGCAGCGGAAGGAAAGCTTCGAGGAGTTCAACGCCGCCGTGTCGCGCATGCCCGAGGTATTGGAATGCAGCGTCGTATCCGGGAGCTTCGATTATCTTTTAAAGATAGTAGCCGACAATGTGGAGGCGTACAACGATTTTTACCAAAACAACCTTTCGGTGCTGCAGAGCGTACTGCACATCAGCAGCTTTTTTGTGATGTCGGAGGTGAAAAGTACTACGGAGATCCCGATTGGGTAATTTTGAATGAGTGAATTCTCTTTCTCATTCAGTTCTTGGTTAGTACCTTTCCGTGTGTCGCTTTGATTACCATCCTTAATAAAGGCGGTGTCATTTTAAAAAATCCCAAAGCCAGTTCCGAAAGTACTTCCCGACCAAAAAATTGCTGGACGGTGCGGCCAACGCGGAGGCGGGTGGCAAATTCTTGCTGCCAGCCAGTTTGGTAAGTTTTTTCGAGCAAAGATCGGGAATGATGATCCGTAAAGTAGCCGCTTATCGCTTGCGCGACCATCCGCCCGCCCCTAATCGCCATCGCCATGCCGTTGCCGCATAAGGGCGTGATGAGGCCGGCCGTGTCACCCGCCATCAGAACGTGATTTTCAACGGCTTTTTTGGGTGCAAAGGAGATTTCGTTGATCACTTCCGGCTTGTCGTAAAGAAAGGTGGCAGTCTCGAAAATGGTGCGCAAATGCGGGTTCTTACCTAATAGGGTACGCTCCATTTCGGGAATACTTCCCGTTTCTTTCAGATTGCTGCGTTCAGTGAGGTAGCAGAGGCAATACTTGTCGTCCTCGATGGCTGACATGCCACAGTAGCCATTTTTGAAATTATGCAAGGAAATCAGGTCTTTAGCAAAATCGCCTGCTATATGGTATTTAACACCTAGATAAGGCGATTCCTTTTCCATAAAATCGCGGTTCATCTGCTTGTCAAGGCGGGTACGCTTGCCGAAGGATCCGATGACGATCTCAGCTTGGTAAGTACCATCGGATGTTTCGATTTCGAAGCCTTCGCCCAGCCAGCGAATGTCCTGCACGATGGTGTTCAATTGGAAATAGACGCCAGCTTTTAACGCCAGTTTGTACAATGCTTCATCGAGGGTGTAGCGGCTGATGCCAAAGCCACCCAAGTCAAGTTTGGCAGCGAGCGCGGAGCCTTTAGGTGAAGTAAATTGAAAATCCGTGATTGTAGCAACGCCCAGCGCCTCGAGGTCTAGCCCCAGATTTTCCAGGTAGGGCCGTACCTCATTGGAAATGTATTCGCCACATACCTTATGATAAGGGTACGATTTACGCTCGATCAGCAAAACTGAAAGCCCCCGCCGCGCCAGTTCAATGCTGCTCACCAGACCCGCCAGGCCACCGCCGACGATCACGACCGGATAGTTCATGCCCATTTTGAGAAATTTAGCATACCCATAGAATTCAAAACGCGCCGTCTTTGTTCACACAACCAAGCAACACTTTCGCGACCTTTGCGAAACATTTCCTTCGTCTTCGCGCCTTAGCGGTAATTCATACGATGAACAAAAACTATAAAGACGGCCTCAACCTCATGTCGAAAGTAACGCCCCGTAAGGCGTGGAACGCTGTGAAAGTACTGGGCAGTTATTTCTATTCCAAAGCCACGGGCAATGCGACGCACCACGGCCTGCCGATTGCGATCAGCTTCGAGCCGACGACCTCCTGCAACCTGCGCTGTCCCGAATGCCCCAGCGGCCTGCGCTCCTTCACCCGTCCGACCGGCATGATGGAGGCCGATTTATTCAAGAAAACTATTGATGAACTGGCTGATACGCTGCTGTATCTCATCTTTTATTTTCAAGGGGAGCCCTACCTGCACCCGTCATTTTTTGAGTTGGTAAAATACGCCCACGATAAAGGGATTTATACCGCCACCTCGACAAACGCCCACTACCTCAACGACGAAAAAGCCCGCAAAACCGTGGAATCCGGCCTGGATAGACTCATCATTTCAATCGACGGTACCACGCAGGATGTGTATGAGCAATACCGCATTGGGGGAAAGCTGGAAAAAGTATTGGAAGGTACCCGCAATATTATCAAGTGGAAAAAAGAATTGGGTTCGAGTACGCCGCACACGATCTTCCAGTTTTTGGTCGTGAAACCCAACGAACACCAAATCGCCGAAGTGCAGCAGCTCGCCCGCGAAATGGGTGTCGATGAGGTGGGCCTCAAAACCGCCCAGATTTACGACTACGAACAGGGCTCGGACCTCATGCCAACCATCGACAAGTACTCACGCTACGAAAAACAGGGCGACAGCTACGCCATCAAAAATGCCTTTGTGGACCACTGCTGGAAAATGTGGCATTCCTGCGTGATTACCTGGGACGGCCTCGTGGTGCCCTGCTGTTTTGACAAAGATGCCCACCACCGGCTTGGGGACATGAAAAAGCAAACCTTTAAAGAGCTCTGGAATGGACCGCCCTACCAGGAGTTCCGCCAGATGCTGGTGCGTTCGCGGTCCGAAATCGAGATGTGCAAGAACTGCACCGAAGGTACGAAGGTATGGGCGTGAAACATTTCGGGTACGATTGCTAATAATTATTTAACACTGAAAATAATCGCCTGGTTAAGCGTCTAGCTGACAGTAGTTAACAAAATATGGCAAAAACTCCGTGGAACATATTTTGGGTAATTGCGGTGAATAGCTGAAATTTGATGCGGGTAACCAAATGAACATATGGGTAAAGTAATTGCAATTGCCAATCAAAAAGGGGGCGTCGGTAAAACTACCACCGCCATCAACCTGGCCGCGAGTTTGGCCGCGCTCGAATTTCGTACGCTGATCGTTGACGCCGATCCGCAGGCCAACTCGACTTCGGGCTTGGGTTTTAATCCCAAGGAAATCGAGTACAGTATCTATGAGTGCATGGTGGAGGGCATCCAAACCCGCGACATCATCATCCAAACTGACTTCCCGAATCTCGACCTGCTGCCCTCCCACATCGACCTGGTGGGCGCGGAGATCGAAATGATCAACATCAAGAATCGCGAGGACCGGATGAAGGACGCGCTCTCGGGCGTTCGGGATGATTACGACTTTGTCATTATCGACTGTTCCCCGTCGCTCGGTCTTATCACCATCAACTGCCTTACCGCCGCCGATTCGGTCATTATTCCGGTGCAATGCGAGTACTTTGCGCTGGAAGGGCTGGGCAAGCTGCTCAATACGGTCACGATCATTCAGTCGCGGCTCAACACCGACCTGGCCATCGAGGGGATTTTGCTGACGATGTACGATTTGCGCCTGCGGCTTTCCAATCAGGTTGTCAACGAAGTGACGACGCATTTTCAGACGATGGTATTCGATACGATCATTCCCCGCAACGTGCGGTTGAGCGAATCGCCGAGCTACGGCGTACCCGTGCTGGCGCAGGATGCCGACAGCAAAGGTGCGATCAGCTACCTTAATCTGGCCCGCGAAGTATTGACTAAGAATGGCTATTTGTCCCAGGAGCAACACGCGGGGATGGTTTAGCGGAATAGTGCCTTTTGAAAATTGACGTTAGACGCTGGACGCTGGATATTTGATAATCCTGAGTAGTCAGCAATAATCTTCAGATTTGCATTTGGTAAACCGACCGCGTAAGCATACCTAGTCCAAAGTCAAGCGTCCAAAGTCCAGAATCAATAAATTCGACCATCATGGAAAATTCCAGTAAAAATAAAAGAATGACGGGCTTAGGCCGGGGGCTTGGTGCTTTGTTGCAGGACTCAGATTCGGTCAATGCCAAGAAGACTTCGGGACGTGGACCGGGCTACGAATCATTCGGTTCTATGAACGAAGTGGATGTCGATCTGATCGAGGCCAACCCGTTTCAGCCCCGGACCAGTTTCGATAAGGAAGCGCTGGCCGAGCTGGCTGATTCGATTCGGGTGCAGGGCATTATTCAGCCCATCACGCTGCGGCAGCTGGGTAAGGACAAGTACCAGCTCATTTCGGGGGAGCGTCGTTTGCAGGCTTCCAAGTCGATTGGGATGCTGCGCATTCCGGCTTATATCCGTACCGCCGACGACCAGCAGATGCTGGAAATGGCGCTGATCGAGAACATCCAACGCGAAAATCTCAATGCGATCGAGATTGCGCTGAGCTACCAGCGACTCATTCACGAGTGTAATCTTAAACAGGAGGAACTCGGCGAGCGCGTGGGCAAAAATCGCACGACGGTCAATAACTACATCCGGCTGTTGAAATTGCCGCCTACGATTCAAGCCGCCTTGCGCGACA
The DNA here is from genome assembly GCA_038242095.1 of Cytophagales bacterium. Taxonomy (GTDB): domain Bacteria; phylum Bacteroidota; class Bacteroidia; order Cytophagales; family Spirosomataceae; genus Persicitalea. Next base: position 5,831 of record JBBSSJ010000039.1, on the reverse strand, counting down.
ATCAGATTAGCATGGGCCACGCCCGTGCCCTGATTACGATCGACGACCTGGAAACGCAACTCAAAATGTTCAAGAACATTATCAGTGAAGGCTGGTCGGTACGAAAGGTGGAAGAAGAAGTGCGCAAGCTGACGATCGGACCGCCCAGCGAAGAAAAGAATCGGCAATTGCAGACAATCAAACAGGAAATCAGGTCGTTACAATTTCGGCTTTCTTCCTATTTTGGGTCCAAGGTTTCTATCCGAAGCGATGAAAACCATAAAGGCGAAATCAAGATTCCCTTTACCTCTCAGGAAGAATTGGACCGGATTCTGGGAACCTTAGATGCAAGTCCAAAAAATTGAAGAATTGGTATCTTTTGATCGGCTTGTTGTTTTGCTCTGGGGCGCACGCCCAGGTTATTAAGCAAGATAGCATCCCCGAAGCGGAAGTTCTCAAAGTGGTGAAGGATACGTTGCGCCCCGTGTTGAAGGAGGTCCTTCGGCCCGACGTACTGGCTGAGTTGGAGGAAAGCACCGACAGCATTCCGGTGACGATTAAAACCGGTCCCTACCAGCCCGTGCCCAAAAAGTCGGCGATTTATTCGCTTCTGCTGCCCGGGATGGGACAGATTTACAACCGCGACTATTGGAAACTGCCTTTTGTATACGCGGGTTTAGGCGGTGCGGTGTACATGATTAGCTGGAATTCGGTCCGCTACCAGGATTTTCTGAAGCCTTATTTATCATCCTACAACAAGGTTACCGGCGTAACTACTAAAGAACGAATTCCGGTGTACATTCGTGGTGAGGATGAGTTTAGAGAATTGACCGTTGACCAAATCAAACGCGGCAAAACCTTTTACCGACGTTTTAAAGGCTATGGATTTGTTGTCTTGGGCTTAACCTACGCCCTTGCCGCTGTGGAGGCCAATGTCGCCGCGCACCTCAAAAACTTCAACGCCAACATGAACGAGGACTTGACCTTAAAATTGGAGCCTTCCAACGAGCGAACGCTCTTCTCCCAATCCGCCCCCGGCGTAAAGCTGGTACTGGCGTTTTAAATCAATTTTGAATGGTAAAATGATAGAATAGTGCTTTCGCATGATATGCTCTATTCCCTCATTCCCTCATTAACTCATTGACACATTGAACATCCTCCTCCTAGGTTACGGTAAAATGGGCAAGGCAATCGAGCAAATTGCCTTGGAACGCGGGCACGTCATAGCCGGAAAAATAGACGTGAACAATAAGGCTGAAATGGAAGCATTAGCTACCGAATCAGTAGATGTAGCCATTGAATTCAGCGCGCCCGAAGCGGCCTATACCAACATCAATTTGTGTCTGGAAAAGGGCTGGCCGGTCGTCAGCGGGACCACTGGCTGGCTCGACCACAAATCCGAAATCGAAACGTTAACCGCCCAAAAAAGCGGTGCGTTTTTCTACGCTTCCAATTATAGCATTGGCGTCAATCTATTCTTTCGGCTCAACCGTGAACTCGCCCGGCTGATGAAGGATCAGCGCTATGATGTATCAATCACCGAAATTCATCATATCCACAAACTCGATGCTCCTAGCGGTACGGCCATTACGCTGGTCGATGGTATTAGGGCCGAGAACCCGGTGATCGAAGGTTGGACTTTAGAGCCCGAGGAAAAAGAAAACTTTGTCCCGATAACCTCCAAGCGCGAGGGTGAAGTGCCTGGCACCCACGTCGTCAACTACGACTCGGCAGTGGATACGATTCACATATCACACGTCGCACACAGCCGTCAGGGGTTTGCGCAAGGCGCTGTGGTGGCCGCTGAGTGGCTCGTGGGCAAGAAAGGCGTCTTCGGTATGGACGATTTGCTGGAAAATATGAAATAAGACCCATCTTTGGCGCAAGTCCCTATCTTTGCGGGCGAAAACCCTATTTTATCATCAAAGACACGGCTGACCACAGCAACGGCTGGCCGCTTTCGATTTTTCAATAACTTCAATGGCTTTACAGAAAGATATTTACGCGCCTCCCTCCTCGAAGCATCCCAAGCAAAAATCAGCCTTCCGGGAGTGGGTCGATTCTATCGTTTTCGCGGTTGTCGCTGCCACCCTGATTCGCTGGCTTTTTATGGAAGCCTTCACGATCCCCACGCCTTCGATGGAGAACAGCCTTTTGGTTGGGGATTTTCTCTTCGTAAGTAAGCTTCACTATGGTACCCGCACACCCAAAACGCCGCTTCAGGTACCGCTGACGCACCAAACAATTTGGGGAACTGATATTCCCTCGTACCTCGACTGGATTCAACTGCCGCAGTACCGTCTGCCCGGTTTTTCTGAGGTGAAGTCCGGCGACGTAGTTGTGTTTAACTATCCGCCCGAAAGGCAGCATCCGACTGACCTGAAAACTAATTACATTAAGCGCTGCATCGGGACGCCCGGCGACAAGTTGCAGGTGATCGATGCGCAGGTGTACCTCAACGGTAAGCCGATGGAGAACCCGCCCCGTATGGAGAGCGAGTACTTTGTCTCGACCACTACGGCCGTGAACGAGGACCGCATTTTCCGGGATAATGGCGTATCGGAATTCAGCACCTATACCGAAACCTACAACGATACTATTCCGAGCAACGACGAGTCGGGCTACATTGTCTACACCACGGCCGATATTGCCAAGAAGCTCAAAGGCTATGATTTTGTGCGGACCATACGGCCCGTGATTGCGCCTAAGGACATTATCGAGCCTTCGCTCTACCCTTCATCGCCGAACATCAAGTGGAACCGCGACAATTATGGACCGATCACGGTACCCAAGGAAGGTGTGACCGTAGCGATGACACCCGAGAACGTGGCTTTTTACGGCGATGTCATCAAGTACTACGAAGGCAATGAAAACGTGGAGGTGAAGGCCGGCAAAGTGATGCTCGACGGAAAAACGATCGACGGCTATACCTTCAAGCAAGACTATTACTTTATGATGGGCGATAACCGCCACAACTCCGCCGACTCGCGCTACTGGGGCTTTGTGCCGATGGACCACATCGTGGGCAAGGCGGTGTTCGTCTGGATGTCGATCGACCCGAACCCGACGAGCGCGGCTAACAAAATCCGCTGGAATCGCTTATTCAGAGTAATAGACTAATCTGCCGAAAACCACCCCGCATGACGGACGAAAAAATAGCGATTCTTGCTTTGATACGCACCCCCGGCGTCGGGTCGGTCACGATCAGGCAATTGATTAGCTATTGTAGCGGTGCGGAGAAAGTGCATCAGGCGGATTACAAAAAACTTATTAAAATTCCTGGTGTAGGCGATAAAGTGGCCCGCGCCATCGTCGGCAAGCATGGCTGGGCCGAAGCCGAGAAGGAATTCGAGCAATGCGTCGCCAAAGGAATCCGCTTCGCTTTTTACACCGATCCCGAATATCCCAAACGGCTCAAACCACTCTACGATTCACCGGTGGTGCTGTATTCCCAGGGCAACATCGACTATAATCTGGTTAGAACGGTAGGCATCGTGGGCACCCGCAAGATCACCGACTACGGAAAGTCCGTCACCGAAGCCATTATTAAGGATCTGATCCCTTACCAGCCGCTGCTGGTGAGCGGGCTGGCCTACGGCGTGGACATCACAGCGCATCGGGCGTGTGTAAAAAGCGGTATTGCAACCATCGGCGTGATGGCGAGCGGGTTGGACGTAATTTACCCGGCCGTGCATAAGCGCACGGCCGAGGAAATGCAGGCCCACGGGGGCATCGTGACCGAGAATCCGCTGGGGACCAAGCCCGATTTTATGCGCTTCCCGGCCCGAAATCGCATCATTGCCGGGTTGAGCGACGTGACGATTGTAGTCGAATCGGCCAGGCGGGGCGGCAGTCTAATCACGACCGAATTCGCCCAAAACTACCATCGAGAGGTGTACGCCGTGCCGGGCAATTTGGGTAGTACCTACTCGGAAGGTTGCAACCAACTCATCCGAAACAACAAGGCCAATCTTTTCTCGTCAATCGAAGAAATGGCGCAGGACTTGCAGTGGACGCTCGGCGCGCCGGAAATAAAACCACCCTCTATTTATGATAAACCCGAAGCGGAGCTTGTGTTCGATGGTTTTACGCAGGATGAAGGGCAGGTGCTGGCGTTACTGAAAAAGAGCGGCGACATGCAACTCGACGATATGAGTTGGCAGAGCGGTATTCATTTGGGAAAGCTGGCGACCTTGCTGCTCAATCTGGAATTTCAGGGCGTGGTGCGCTCGATGCCCGGCAAAAGATACGCACTGATTTAGCCTATGGTCGACTTCAACAAAACGACTTTGGAATTGATTCAGATGGGCGAGGGGCTCACCGTCGAGTTCAAGCGCACGATCGACAGCCCTTTCAAAATTGCCAAGACGCTGGCTTCATTTGCCAATACGTCGGGTGGCATCCTGCTGGTCGGTATCGCCGATAACCGGGCCACGGTGGGCATTACGTCGGAGCTGCGGGAGGTGAAGAAATTGGAACGTGCTTGCGGCGAATTGATCGAAAGCGAGTTGCTGATTCGTTACAAGGTAATTATGCTGGGCCTAATGCCGATTCTGCGGGTCGAGGTGGATGAAAGCACCAACAAACCCCACTACGCGGTTAACGAAAAAGGCGACCGAACTATCTATGTCCGCACCAAGGACAAATCGGTACCCACCAACCGGCTGATGATGCCCGGTGAGGGCGATCCGATTACCGACAAGCTTCTGGCTTCTCGCCCCGTCAAGAACCTGATTCAATATCTCAAATCCCACGACAGCATCTCGGAAAAAGATTTCTCCAACCTCATCAACGTGTCGATCAAGCGCGCCACACGAATGCTGAACGACTTACAAGACAAAGGCATCGTCCTCAAACACGGCAGCGGCAAAGCGGCGCTGTACAGCTTGAAGTTAGTGAAATAGGCTCAAATGAAAAACGGCGGGGATCCTCGCCGTTTTTCATTTGAAATTACTCTATAGCTACAAGTTCCAACTCAAACGTCAGATCCTGGCCCGCGAGCGGGTGGTTGGCGTCGAGCACTACGTGATCGTCGGCTACTTCTTTCACGACTACGGCTACCACCTCACTGTTGCCATCCTGGTGCATGTTTAGCGTAACGCCCGGCTCCAAAGGAATGTCGGAGGGAATTTCACTCCGATCGAATTTGATCAGAAGCTCTTCGTTAACATCACCGTAGGCATCGGCACTAAGGATTTGAATCGTCTTCTTGTCGCCCACTTCCATACCCGACACGCCATCGTCGAAGCCCTTGATGACTTGTCCCGAACCTAATTGAAACGAAAGTGGATCGCGCCCGGCTGAGCTATCAAAAAGCTGTCCGTCGTTGAGCGTGCCTTTATAATGTACTTGTACGGTATCGCCTGATTTTGCCTTACTCATCTGCTAAACTATTTTTTTGAAAAAATTACATGAAATAGGTAAACACCCGATTCCCGGCAAATCGTTCAGCCTGAATCAATAAGCACGGGCAAAGACGACGCGGCAGTTTGATGGATTACCTGAGATCATATCCACGCCAGCCTCTTCGGGTGCATCCAACGGGATGCAGCGGATCGTGGCTTTGGTTTCCTCTTTGATTTTCTCCTCCGTTTCAGAGGTGCCGTCCCAGTGGGCGTAGATGAAACCGCCTTTTTCGTCCAAAATTCGTTTGAATTCTTCGTAAGTGTCAGCCGAGTGGGTGTTGGCCTCTCGGTAAGCAAGGGCCTTTTGATAAATCGAATCTTGGATTTCGATCAATAGATCATGCACGTGCTCCACGACGCTAGCGAAGTCGACAGTCTCCTTGGTTTTAGTATCGCGGCGAGCCACCTCGACGGTGCCGTTCTCGAAGTCGCGCATCCCCATCGCCA
>JBBSSJ010000038.1:0-22542 GCA_038242095.1 Cytophagales bacterium | reverse complement strand
CAACTTTGTGTGGCAGTCAAACCCCTTGCAAGGGGCATGTTTGAAAATTATATTGCTCCCTCGGCCAGTCTTATGAATGTAGTAATTATAGAAGATGAAGTGGAATTGGGTCAATTGATTCAAATCTTCCTCAAGAAAAGGATTCTTACTCAGTCTTCAAGCGAGGTAAGGACAGCCACTAGTATCGAAGACGGGCTTAGGTGCATTGACGAAGTTCATCCGGACTGGATATTTCTTGATAACAATCTGCCGGATGGTAGGGGAATTGATTTACTGAGTCAAATAAAAGCGAGGGAGTTTGCTCCCAAGGTTGTGATGATGAGCGCAATGACCAACATCCGACAACAAGCTTTGCGGCAGGGTGCCGATTACTTCATGGACAAGCCCATAAGCTTTGCTGAGATCAAACGTATTATGAGTGAAGCAGGAACCCTATCCGATACCCGTAATTAATTAAATCCCACCTTTTAAAGCCGCTGGATTTACTGTTATTGCGCATTATTATTACAGGACGACCTTCTCACGGTCAGCACCTTCTTTTTGTAGTTCCCCCATTGGATTTTCAAGATCCGAGTCCCGGGACAAAGAATCCTCAAACTCCTCCCTGACGAGGAAACTGTCGGTTTCATCGCCAATTGGCTCTCCCAGCACGTAGCCAAATGCCTGCAATCGCTCAGAGTGATCGAATATTACTTTCAGAATGGCGATCATCGGTAGCGCCAGGACCATGCCCGACACACCCCACATCATACCGCCGAGCAGTAGGGCCACGATAGCCATAAGCGGGTTGATGCTTATTTTGGAACCCACTACGTAGGGCGTGATAAAATTTCCTTCCAGAAATTGAATGAATACAAATACAGAACCCACCCCTACGGCGTACATGGGCGATTCTTTGGTAACGAGGGCCATCATAATGGGTAACGACGAGCCAATGATGACGCCGATGTAGGGAATGAGTAGCAGCAGGGCGGCGAAAAATCCAAAAAAAACGGCGTATTGAATGCCGAATGCCAGCAGGCTTAGTGTGTTCATGGCTCCCACAATGACCATGACCGTGAACAGCCCGGCCAGATAGTTATGAATGACATCGTAAATCCTGAACAAAATGCGATTGACTCTTTTCTTTTCATTTTCCCCGAGTAGGTTGTACAGAAAATTACAGAAAAAGGTCCGGTAATACAGCATAAAGAACATATACAGCGGGATAAGCGCCAAATCAGTCAGGATGGCTGTAGTAGTAGCCAGTGCCGAAGAGCCATTGTTTTGGATGAGCTGTGCCGACATGTTCTCAAGGTCATTCATTTGGGAACGGGTCTCGAGACCAAAAGTCTGGCTGGCCCAGATCTTCAAATCCCTAAACATCACGTTGGCCTTTTCGTAAAAGCTCGGCCACATGTCGATCATGTCAGAGATCTGGATGAAGGATATATAGAGCACGCCCGCGATCAACCCCAAAAACATAATGAGCGTAATTACGATGGCCGGTGTTTTCTTTATGCCTTTCTCTTCCAGCTGAAAAGTAATGGGGGAAACCAGAATCGACAGCAGTACCGAGACTAGCAATGGTACCAGAAAGGGGCGCAAAACGATCAGCCAGTAAATCCCCAAGGTAATGACCGCCATAGTGGCGGCAATGCGGACGGGTTTGGAAGTGCCGAAGGTACTGGAAGGAATCATCAATAGTAGGTATTCAAATCAGAATGGCATATCAATTCTTGCGCCATGATGCAGTATATACGTTGATAATGCAATTTTATTCAGCCCAAGCCAGTAAGCGGTCAAAATAATCTCCAATTCGGATGGGTGTTCAACCAGAAAGCAAAAGGCCGGAATCTACCTTTGTGAAAAACTATTCCCTTTTCACTGAATTATTGCCCACTCCTTTCTACAATGCGGGGTGGCCGGATGCATCGATTGACCTGGTTTGATTTTATCGGGCCCCTCACCGGAAAGCGCACCCTGCGTTTTCACTAATTAAATACATCCAATAACATAACATCACAAAAAATGAAAAAGACCTCGCTATTTGTGTCAGCGTTGATGCTGGCAGGTGCCTTGAGTTTTAGTTCATGCAGCCAGGAAACTAAGGAAGATGCCAACGATACCATTGAAAATGCCGGTGACGATATCGAGAATGCCACCGATAACATGGATGCCAATTGGGAAACGGAGCGAAACAGTATGCGCGATAACCTCAACGACGGCGTAGACAAGCTCGATCGCAAGATTGAAGAGGCTGATGTTAAGATCAAGGATGCCTCGGCTGACGAAAAGATCCGTTGGGAAAAGCGCAAGACTGAGCTAAGCGAGGAGCGCGACGAGTTGAAAAAGAACCTGTCGGAACTTGGCGATCGCACCGAAGCGAACTGGAACGAATTCAAGAGTGACGTCAATAGCCGAATGGAAAAAATCAAGGCTGATTTGAACGACTGATGATCTGAGGTTCGAATTACATACACTACTTTCACAAAAAAATCCCCCGTCTTTACAAACGGGGGATTTTTTTGTCTTCGGATTAAAACACTGCGGTAGCCGACGGTTATTAGTCTTGCGAGTAGATGATCGCGGCATAGGGAGCCAGGCCCAATTGCACAAACTGGGGTTTGCCATCGAACTCGCCTGCCTGCGTGGTATTGGGCACAACGGTCTTGTTCGAGAAATCCTGGTCGTATCCCTTCCAGTCGCTGTTGAAACGCGGAACCCACTCGCCCGCTGCCGGAAATCCGACGCCGTAGTCGTCGTAATGATGAGCCGAGAAGTTGATGGCTACCACCACGCTGTCACGCGGGCCGCCTTCCACCCAGCGATGAAACACAATGATTTTCTTTTCTTCGTCGAGCCGTAGAATCTCGACGTTCTGCCCACTCAGTCCACGCGTAGCGTCGGTAAAGTTACGCCGGAGCCGGATGAGGTCTCGGTGGAGTTCCACATACCCTTTGAATGTCTCCAGGCGTGACCAATCCAGAGGATCTGTGTCCGAGAACCATTTGTCTTCCAGGAGCGGCTGCCCCTGAAAAATCATCGGCACGCCGGGGGAAGTCATGACCAGCACGACACCCAGCGCCGCCCGCTTTTTGGAGTAGTAATTGTTTACATCGTCGTGGGCGATTTCTTCGGCTACCCGAGCCTGGCCGTTAGAAACCTCATCGTGCGATTCGGTGTAAATCACCCGTTCAAAGGCATCCCTGTTGTAGCGATGCGTGATGGCGTCCGCCACCGATTGCATGTTGCGGTTGGCATCCTCTTGCGTAATGATCGCCTCCCGCACTGGGTGTACAAACCGGGCGTCCCACTGAGAGCCATAACCCCAGCCGTCCTGATGAACGTCATCGGTGATGGAATCGAGGCTGTGCATATCCTCGGCGATCGTAATGATGTGTGGGTACTTGTCGTGTATTTCGCTGTGAATTCGCTGAACCAACGCTTTACCTTCAGGAATATCGTTGCCAGGATTCCCATCGGCCTTCACATTACGCATATAAGCCACCATGTCCATGCGCAGCCCATCGACGCGATAGTCTTCGATCCACATGATGGCATTATCGCGGATGTACTGTTGCACTTCCGGCCGACCGTAGTCGGGCCGGGTGTCGCCCCAAGGAGTATTGGCGCGCCAGTCGTTATAGAAGTAAATACCACCGCCGTCGTTTTCCTGCCAACCGTCGAATTGCCAGATGTCCATGTCCGAGGGACCGAAGTGGTTGTACACCACGTCCAGGATCACGGCCATGCCGTGCTCGTGAGCGGCCTTAATAAAAGCCTTGAACCCATCTGGTCCGCCGTAGTCGGCTTCGATGGCAAAGGGAAAGGCAGGGTTGTAGCCCCAGGAAGTGTCGCCCGGGAATTCAAACACCGGCATCAGCTCAATGGCGTTGACGCCCAGTTCACGAAGATATCCGAACCGCTCGATGGCACTATAAAAGGTGCCTGGTTTGTAAGGATCTGTTTTACTAAACGTACCTAAGTGCATTTCATAAATCACAAGCTCATTCCAGGATGGGGTGCCGTAGGCGTCATCCTGCCAGTCGAATTCGTGCTGGTCATACACAATGCCGTTGCCAACCGAATTGGTCATATGCTGCGCGTAGGGATCGTTGCGGTACAAGTCACCGGATGGCGTCTTGAGCATGAATTTGTACTCGTCCCCTTTTTTGGCACTCTCGACATTACCCCCCCAATACCCGTTGTCTTCGGCTTCGAGCGGGTTGGCTTCAACGTTCCATTCGTTAAAGTCACCAATAACCGAAACCATCTCGGCGTGGGGAGCCCATACTCTAAAAAAAACGCCTTCATTATGCACAATGGCACCCATGCCGGGCACCATGATGTTTTGTATTGTTTCAGATTCAGATTGTCTAGCTTTACTCATTGAGTGTTTTAATGTATGTCATTTGATAAAAATTAGGCGAGCCTGATACACCTGACTTCTTTCAAAATAAGAAGTAGTACCACAAATTAAGGGATGACCTAACGGCCATCCCTCAACTCAATACTACTTAAAAATGTTTGGTACTAAGCCTCGCATCAGTCGGCGCTGGCGTGCAAAGTAGCAATTCGGCTTTTGGCCGAGCGAAGCTCTTCCAACTGCCGGCGGATCGTGGTTTCCAAGGCAGCAGGCAGGCGCTCATCGGCGTCATCCTGTTCGAGTGCCTCTTCGTAGCCGGCTACGATGGTCTGCTCACCAAACTCGCAAGAGCTCAGTACACTATCCCGATCCTTGCCGGTCACGGCAGCTTTCAGGTCCATCCAGGCATGGTGAATTTCGCTCATGAAGCTATTGTCATCGGGAACTTCACCACCATATTTTGTAATTTCGGTGTTAAGCTCCGACCGGAATTTGACACTTTGAGTCTCGTAAAAGCTAAACAAAGCCAGAAGGTCGGCATCTTTAGTATCTTCCTTGGCTTTCTTGTAACCTTCGATGCGGTCGTAGTTGAGTTTCGAAAGTGATTCCAGGACATCCTGGGCGTTTTCCATTCTATCTTCCATGATATTTCTCTTTTAGTTGAAAAGGTTTATTCTTTGTTTTTCCTGCTACGAAAAATAACCTTACCAGATCGCCAGAGCATCGGTTTGGGGAAACCGGGTTACGAAAGAAAAATCGTTGGACAAAATCTTGGGAAGGAAAATCTACAAATGATTAGGCGTCGCGTACGGGTCGTACCCACTACTTCAGGGGAAGGTGAATCTCGGCCATCATGCAGCGGGCTGAGCCACCGCCATTGCCTTCGATCATCGACAAATCGGTGTGCAGTAGTTCAGCAAAATCACCGAGGGCGTCGCGCTGCTGTTCGGTAAGGGCGTAGTAGGCGCTGTCGGACATCACCAGCAGCTCAGTATCCTTTTTGGTTTTCACCAATAGCATATTCCCGGCGAAATTTTTCATTTGGTCCAGCGTGAGTTCCACGATGTATTTACCGGTGTCTTCCAGCGTCGACCGCACCAGCTGCCGTTCGTCGGGATTTTTGATGGAATCCAGACAAATTACCGTAAAACCATCGCCAACGCACATGAGCACGTTGGTGTGGTAGATGGGCACTTCACCGTCGTCCACCGCGTGGAAACTGATGACCTCATAGCCAGTCGCATCGGCGAAAGCAGCCAGCACGTCGGGATGCGTACGCGGCGACAGACAAGCATAAGCGATCTTATATTGGCGGTCAAGCACCATGCTACCCGTGGCTTCCAAGAATTTATCCTCCTGCTCAAAATGCGTCAGATCGATGATTTCCTCCACATGAAAGCGTTTCCTCAAATCGTCGATGATGTCGGCGCGACGCTCTACCCGACGGTTGGGAGCCATCATGGGGTACAGCACCACTTTACCGCTTTGGTGCGTCGAGATCCAGTTGTTGGGAAAAATCGAATCGGGTGAATAGGGGGTGAGCGTGTCTTCGTATACCGTCAGGTCCACTCCGGCGGCCACGAGCATGGCGGCCATCTGCTCAAATTCCTGCAACGCCTTCTTCTGGGCCACTTTACGGGTTTCTTCCGCAAAGTCTGCATCCATGAACTCATTGCTTTCGGCGGTCTGCTCGTTGTAGGCGAACCGCACCGGGCTGACCATCATAATCCGGGGCGTAGATTGGGGCTGGACGTGGGTAGAGGTCAGGATAGTTCGGACTGGACGCATTTTGTTGGTTGACCGGTACGCCGGTGCGGGTTGATAATTGACAATTGACAGTGTTTTTCCTGTTGCCTTACACTTTCCTGGCCTGACAAACAGAACACTACCGCTTACAAGCTTTCCCGAAAGATGGGCATGCTCATGCAGTGTGAGCCGCCCCTGGCGCGGGAAAGTTCGGCCGAGGGTAGCATGATGAAGGTATCGGTGAGCGTATCGGGCGAAAGCGTTCCGGCTTCGAACTGGGCCAGCAAGTCGGCCGCGCCGATGGTGCGGAAGCCCGCCGTGCGGAAAGCCTCCAGCGTGCGATCGTTGCGGTCGTATCCGATCACCACGCCATCTCTCAGCGCCAGCAGGTTGCAGGAGTCGGTCCATTGCTCGCGCTCACCAAAGGGAAACTCGCCGTTGCCCGAATAAATAAACTTCACCTCTTCCTTGCTACCCAGATCGTTGCGGCTGATGTCGGCCAGCAGGTCTTCCAGGTTATCGATTTCGATCGGCTTGTGTTCCAGGCCTTTAATAAACTGCATGATTTTGAGTTCGTGCCCGATTTGTTTTGGGGCAAAAAAGTGCAGCAAATCCCGTTTCTTGGCTTCGTCGCCCTGCCGGGCCAGCGATCCCAGCAGCACCCATATATTAGCTTTTACCTGTGTAAAAACCGTATCGATGTGCATGTAGTCCCGCTTTTTCGGAATCTGCACGATCGTGATGATATCCACGACATTTTTTTCAAACAACAGCTTCATCGTTTGCTGCGCGGCGTAAAGCGTCGTGCGCTCGCTGCAGCCGATCAGCAGGTGGCGGGGTGCGACCATCATCACGTCACCGCCTTCGAGCGTCGAGCGGTTGTAGTCGTCAAGGCGCTCGTCTTCGGGTAGCAGAAAGTGTCTTTCGTTGTCGGGAATCTCGATGATCCGATCGCGGTGCGCTGCAAACAACGGGTGATGAAAAAAGATGTACTGCGCCAGCAGCGATTCCCGCGTGCGCGCCGCCTTGGCGGGGCGATTGAGCAGAATATGGTCGTTGATGACGATGCCGATGTCGCGGGTAAAGATCAAATTTGGTAGCGGCGAGAAGAGCATCCGCTCGTCGGAGATCGAACCCGATATGAAGATCTTGGCCAGTTCTCCGGCCTCATGTTTTGAAAGTTCGAGTTGGGTTTGGTGCGAGCATTTCTCTATCCCGCAGATCGATGCGATCAGTTTGGTACGGATTACGTCGTCTTGCAATATATCTGCCAGCAGGTTCTGCAGGTCAATCACGCGGTCGGAGGCGAAATAGCCCGGTGCGCCGGGTTTGTAGAACGAGCGACTGGAGTCGGCGTCGATTTCGGCCAGTTTGCCGCGCACTTTATCGGGGTCAAGGAAATAGAGCAGTAGCTTGACGTAATAGTCGTATTCGTCGCGGCGCATGGTGTCGAGGTGCACGATGTCCTCAAACAGCCAATCCTGGGCTTTGGAGGGCACCACCTTGCCCAGTCCGCGGTCGGGACTGTGGATAAGCAGGCGGCGGAGGCGCCCTACTTCGGACGATACCTTTATTTCATCGCTATTATTTTTTGAGGATTTCATAAAGTGGGTCTTCTGGCAAAATGCTTGCTACAAAGATAGGAAGGTTTATTTTTCAATTGAAAGTAAAGGGAACCGACGCACTTTCTGCTACGCCCAACAAAGCCGCCAAACGGGGAACAACCCTTGCCGGTTGCGGGTTATACAGGGGCAACGAATTGTTTAGAAACGTTCTAACTACCATTTCGTTTAGCCGCCAAAGGGTAGTACTTTTGCGAAATCCCTGAAATCAGAACATATTACCGTTATACAATGCTTAAAATTAATAATTTACACGCCTCGATCGAAGGCAAGGAAATACTGAGAGGAATAAATCTGGAAGTGAAGCCGGGCGAAGTACACGCCATCATGGGCCCCAACGGCTCGGGCAAAAGCACGCTGGCATCCGTTTTAGCGGGCCGTGAGGAGTACGAGGTGACGAGCGGTAGCGTCGACTTCGAGGGCAAGAACCTGCTCGAACTGGCGCCCGAAGCGCGGGCCGCCGAGGGCATTTTCCTGGCGTTTCAGTACCCCGTCGAGATTCCGGGTGTGACGACCATCAATTTCCTGAAAACCGCCGTCAACGAAATGCGTAAGTACCGGGGCGAGGGTCCGCTGGATGCCGCGCAATTTCTGCGGATGGTGCGTGAAAAGGCCAAGCTCGTCAAGATGAACGATTCGCTGCTGAAGCGGGCGCTCAACGAAGGTTTTTCGGGCGGCGAGAAAAAGCGTAACGAGATTTTTCAGATGGCTGTGCTGGAACCCAAACTGGCAATTCTGGACGAAACTGATTCGGGTCTCGACATCGACGCGCTGCGGATCGTTGCCGAAGGGGTCAACACCCTGCGCTCGCCTGAGAAAGCCACAATCATCGTAACGCACTACCAGCGCCTGCTCGACTACATCGTACCCGATTACGTGCACGTACTATACAAAGGACGAATTGTAAAATCTGGCAACAAAGAACTCGCTTTGGAATTGGAAGAAAAAGGCTATGACTGGATCAAAGAGGAAGTGGAAGGAGCTATTGCCTAATTTTGAATGAGTGAATGCACGAATTAGTGAATATTACTTTCGCACGACAATCCGACATTTCCATATTCCAACATTGAAATGACTCACATGACTACTGAAAATATAGATTTAAAAGAAACGCTGGTGGCCGATTTCAAACGTCGGGAACAGGCGATGAACGGTGAGGCTAAAACGCCCTTTCACCAAACCCGGCGGCAAGCGCTGGCGCGGTTTGAGGAGCTGGGCTTTCCTACGCCCAAACACGAGGAGTGGAAGTACAGCAACGTTAGAAATTTGGTCAAAACCGGCTATGGTTTTGAAGGAAAGCACAGCGTTTCGGCGGCTACGATTGAGGAGATTAAGATTCCTAACCTTAGCGGCAATGTACTGTACTTCGTGAATGGAAAGTACGAGGCAGAGCTTTCGACTATTGTGTCGCCCGCTTCGGAGATTTCCATCATGCCATTGCGCGAAGCGCTGGAAAAGCAGCCGGAAGCAATCAACCAATATTTTGGCAAGATAGCCGATGGCGAGAACAACGCCTTCACCGCGCTCAACACCGCTTTTGCCGGCGATGGGCTTTTCGTTCGTGTACCCGATGGCAAAGTGGTGGAGGCTCCCGTGGTGCTCTATTTTATCAGCGATGCCCGTACGGAAAGCGTGGGCGCGCAGCCGCGCAATTTGTTTGTAGTAGGCAAAAATGCCCAGGTCCAATTCACCGAGGCGTTCCTGACGTTGGGCGAGTCGGCGGCCTTCACTAACGCCGTTACCGAAATGTACGTAGGCCGCGATGCGCACGTGCAGTATTACAAGGTCCAGAATGACAGCGATAACGTCCACCACGTGGGCACGACGCAGGTACAGATGCAGGACAATTCGCATTTTTACTCCGCAACCGCTTCGCTAAATGGCGGTTTTATCCGTAATAACCTAAATATCGTGATCGACGGTGAGCATTGCGACGCCCACATGTTTGGTCTGTACTTTCCCGACGCCCGGCAGCACATCGACAACCACACGGTCGCCGACCATCGCAAGCCCAACTCAGAAAGCAACGAGTTATACAAAGGCGTATTACGGGGTCAATCGACGGGGGTGTTCAACGGTAAGATTTTTGTGCAGCAGGACGCCCAGAAAACCAACGCTTTTCAGTCGTGCAAGAACGTGGTATTGTCACCCGACGCAACGATGAACACCAAGCCGCAATTAGAGATCTGGGCCGATGACGTTAAGTGCTCGCACGGTACCACCACCGGACAGCTGGACGACGAAGCCTTGTTTTACTTACGATCGCGCGGCATTTCCAAGCCCGAAGCGCTCAGTCTGCTAATGTTCGCCTTCTGTGAAGACGTCATTACGCAAATCAAAATCGAGCCAATTCGGACGTATCTGGAAGGGATTATTGCTGAGAAGTTGGCGTAGTCTTATTTGGTACTTCGTACTAAGTACCAGGTTTCGTTTTTCAGAACTAGTAACGAATAGCGCAGTAATTAGTACCCAGCACCCAAAATCATGCTACTAGAAACCAACCACACCCTACTGGATATCGACCAAATCCGGGCCGATTTCCCGATTTTGAACGAAACCGTCAACGGCAAGCCGTTGGTGTATTTCGATAACGCTGCGACTACCCAAAAGCCGAAGGCAGTGATCGACGCTTTGTCGGATTACTACGAGCATACCAACGCCAACATTCATCGCGGCATCCACCATTTGGCGGAGAAAGCAACCGCTGAGTATGAAGCGACGCGCCACCGGATCCAGGGCTTTTTGAATGCCCGCCTGCCCCAGGAAATTATCTTTACCTACGGCACCACCGACAGCATTAATCTGGTGTCCCAAACCTACGGCCGGGCATTTTTGAAGGCAGGCGATGAGATCCTCATCAGCACGATGGAGCATCACTCCAACATTGTGCCCTGGCAAATGCTGTGTGAGGAAAAAGGTTGTGTACTCCGCGTCATTCCCATCAACGATGCGGGCGAAATTCTGATGGAGGAGTACGATCAAATGCTCTCCGAAAAGACCAAATTCGTTTCCGTCGTGCACGTCTCCAATTCGTTGGGCACGATCAACCCGGTCGCTGAAATCATCGAGAAAGCCCACGCCGTGGGGGCGAAAGTCCTGATCGACGGTGCCCAGGCGACTTCGCATCTTGACATTGATGTGCAGGCGCTGGATTGTGACTTTTATGCCTTTTCACTGCACAAGCTTTACGGCCCAACGGGCATGGGCGTTTTGTATGGCAAAGAGGATTTACTCAACGCTATGCCGCCTTACCGCGGTGGCGGAGAGATGATCAAGGAAGTGACGTTTGAGAAGACAACTTTTAACGAACTGCCCTATAAGTTTGAGGCTGGAACGCCCAACATTGCCGATGTGGTCGCGGCTAAGAGCGCCATAGACTACGTGGAGCAAATGGGCAAGCAAGCTATCGCGGAGCATGAGGATATGCTCTTGCATTATGCGACCGAAGCGTTCCTTAGCATCGAAGGCTTGCGCATCGTGGGTACCGCCGCGCAAAAAGTGAGCGTTATTTCATTCCTCATGAAGGGTATTCACCACCAAGACATCGGCGTATTGCTCGACCAGCAGGGCATCGCCATCCGCACGGGGCATCACTGTACCCAGCCGCTCATGCGCCGCTTCGGCATTCCCGGAACCTCGCGGGCTTCTTTCGCTGTTTACAACACGACTGAGGAAATCGACCGCCTCGTAGCGGGTTTGCATAAGGTAAAGAAGATGCTGGGGTGATGAAGAATGTTTATTTGTTTAGGTGTCTAGTTGTTTAGCCTTTTGTTCAGGTAAATGGGCGTCAGCAACTAAATAAATAAACGACCGCGCGGGCGGCACCGTAAACAAATAAACCAAAGAATGACTATAAACGAACAACAGGAACAACTGATCGAGGATTTTGCGCTTTTTGACGATTGGGAGAGCAAATACGAGTACATCATCGACATGGGTAAGCAGTTGGCCCCCATGCCGGAAGAAGCGAAGACCGAAGAAAATATCATCAAAGGTTGTCAGTCCCGGGTGTGGCTCGATGCCAAGACCGACGGCGAAGCAGTCGATTTCAAGGCAGATAGCGATGCCATCATTGTGAAGGGCCTGGTGAGTATGTTGGTAAAGGTACTCTCCGGTCATACCGCCGAAGAGATTGCCCAAGCCGATTTGTATTTTATGGAGCGTATCGGTCTGCATCAGCACCTGGCCCAAACCCGATCCAATGGCCTGGCCAGTATGGTAAAGCAAATGAAAACCTACGGACTGGCGTATCAAAGCTTGAATAGATAGGCGTTATGATATATTAGACATGAGCGCTTTTGCTCAGATTATCCTCTCTCTCCTATCTCATAAGCGCACGGGCGCCCCCGTAATATCTCATATCTAAATATCATGGAAACGACTACATTGACCGAAGCAGAACTTAAAGAAGAAATCGTGAAAGCGATTAAGCGCGTGTACGATCCGGAAATTCCGGTGGATGTGTACGAGTTGGGTTTGATTTACGATCTTAAAATATTTCCGGTCAATAACGTGTACGTCTCCATGACGCTGACCTCACCGGCTTGTCCTTCCGCCGGCACGCTGCCCGCCGAAGTGGAGCAGCGGATTCGGGAAGTAGAGGGCGTCAATGACGTGAGCCTGGAACTAACCTTTGACCCACCCTACACCACCGAGATGATGTCGGAGGAAGCGAGGCTGGAACTTGGTTTCATGTAGGAAAGGCACAAAGAGAAAAAATTGGCTATGTAGTCAACCTATTCTTGCAATTATTTTCAATTATCACTTTTCAATTAATAATATTATGTATCCTCCACATTTGGTTGCCCCAATGAAAGCCGAACTTACTGACGTTGGTTTTCAAGAACTCACTACTGCTGATGCAGTAGACAATTTCATGAAGAATGCCGAGGGCGTCACCTTGGTGATGGTCAATTCGGTATGCGGTTGCGCCGCTGGTGCGGCCCGTCCTGGTGTCAAGGCCGCGCTGGCCAACAGCGAAATCAAGCCCGATAACCTGGTAACGGTTTTTGCCGGAGTCGACACCGACGCGGTGAACAAGATGCGGGAATACACCCTCCCCTACCCGCCTTCATCGCCCGCCATCGCCATGTTCAAAGACGACGCGCTGGTTCACTTCATCGAGCGTCACCACATTGAAGGCCGCTCCGCCCAAATGATCGCCGAGCACCTGAAAATGGCATTCGAAGAGTTTTGCGGCGAGAAAGCAGCGTAATCCGGCAATCGGTAGTTGGCTTTTTTAGTAATTTAGCAAAGGCGGCCCTACTCGGTCGCCTTTGCTTTTTTGTATTAAATTATCTTCATTGCTCCGATTAACGCTGACAGCGTTCAAAACGCAATCGAAAACCTAAACCTCTATTCTTACGTTAAGAAGAGTGAAACCCACTCCCCATTATTCCTACATTCTATCATTCAAAATTAATCCATGCAAGGTCACCATTTTTCCCAATACGTTCCTGGCGAGCAGGGACCTAATAGCAAGTTTGACGAACTGCTCAATATTTTTCAGCAATTGCTGCTAATGACTTCCGGCAATGTGGCGGAGGCAATGCAGTGGTTGAGCGAGCTCGACCGTCGCTATAGCCTGACGAGCGATCAGTACGGCATCGGTGACTTTTACGACGATCTCAAAAAGAAAGGCTACATCACCGAAGAGAACGGCGAAGGTAAGGTCGTCATCACGCCCAAAGCGGAGCAGAATATCCGCAAGAGCGCGTTGGACGAGATATTTGGGAAGCTAAAGCGCGCCAAGTCTGACGGCAACCATCACACGCCTTTCACGGGTACCGGCGACGAAATGAGCAGCGACGTGCGGGCGTTTCAGTTTGGCGATTCATTGGATCAAATTTCCATGACCGAGTCGATCAAGAATGCGCAGATCAACCACGGTTTAGGCGATTTTACGCTGATGGAGCAGGACCTGGAAGTGGTGCAAAAGGAGCAAAAAACCACCACCGCTACGGTGATGATGATCGACATCAGCCATTCCATGATTCTGTACGGCGAGGACCGAATCACGCCCGCCAAAAAAGTGGCGCTGGCGATGGCGGAACTCATCAAGACAAAGTACCCCAAGGATTCGTTGGACATCATCGTGTTTGGGAACGACGCCTGGCAGATTCAAATCAAGGATTTGCCTTACCTCGAGGTTGGGCCATACCACACCAACACCGTCGCCGGGCTGGAACTGGCGATGGATTTGCTCCGGCGCAAGAAGACCCGCAACAAACAGATTTTCATGATTACGGACGGCAAGCCTACCTGCCTGAAGGAAGGGATCAAGTACTACAAAAACAGTTTCGGCCTTGACCGCAAAATCGTAAGCAAAACGCTGACCCTGGCCGCGCAATGCCGCCGACTTGACATTCCGGTCACGACATTCATGATTGCCTCGGACCCATACCTGAAACAATTCGTGCAGAACTTTACGGAAGTCAATAACGGCCGCGCTTATTACAGCAATTTGCAGGGGTTGGGCGGTTTTGTGTTGGAAGATTTTCAGCGCAACCGCCGGAAGAATATGCGCTAGCAGCTGTCGGCAATTTGCTTTTTATCATGTACTATACTGCAAAGAAAAGCTCCCGCTGTAATTCAGCGGGAGCTTTTCTTTTACTATTCCTTAAAGCAAATCTTACGATTCGGCAGGGATGCGAAGCACTTGACCGGGATAAATTTTGTCAGGATCAGACAGCATAGGCTTGTTAGCCTCGAAGATCTGGGTGTACTTATTCATATCGCCATACACTTCCTTAGAAATCTTTGACAGCGAATCGCCGCTTTTTACCGTATAGTAGGTCGCTTCAGGAGCGGACTCGGCTACTGTCATACGATTGTCTACTGTGGCTACGCCCTCTACGTTGCCAACGGCCAGCGCGATACGCTCTGAATCGGCCTGCTTTGCCACTTCACCTTCCAGCACAACTGTGTCGCCAGAAGTCTTTACCTGCAGTGTTTTGTAAGTTAAGCCCAAAGCTTTTACGTGGGCCAAAAGGCCACTGGCGCGGAGGGGTTCGGCTTCAGCAGCTGGAGCGGTAGTGGCGGCATCCTTATGGAAAACCTTCTCACCTACTCCTTTTAAAAATGACATCAATCCCATGTTTTTTTTTGATTTAAATGGATAAAAAAGAATTTACGTATGCTGGATTCGGCATGTTCAGCCCGACCAACGTGTATTAGACGTAAAATAATCGTACCGTCACTATACGCAGGTCATGGGTCATGCTGCCTCGAGTCCCTCGGCAAGCGAACAAAACGTATTCCTGAACCGTCGATAGCTTTGTTCGAAGTAGAATATCTCCTCCCGAAGGTACTTACAGGACTCAGATTTTGCGCCCGCACTTTCAGCCTGTGCAGCCATGAGCTTGTTATGGCTGGCTCCAGCTATTTCGGCTAGCATTTTATCGACCAAATGACAGTATTGGTAAAGCTCCGTCATCACCTGCGACATACGATCGGGGTGTATTTTCCGCTGTAGGTTGAGCAAACGACTCTCGAAAATTGCTAGCTCACGCCGGTTGAATTCAAGTTCGTTTTTCCAGAGCAAATGCTCGAAATTTTTATTGTGCTGTTTTGGTGCTTGCTTTTCCATAATCGTGCGGTTTAGGGGACTGGTGCTCATTTCTTCTTCACAATAACTACCCACAATGAGGTACAGGGACTAACCGGATTGACGGCGTTCCTTGAGGTCGACTCTACTAAAAGTACTTTAAAAAATGATAGTAAAAAAGCCATTCCCTGCTATGCCGTTTATTAGCAGATGAAATGGATATTACTGCGCTGACACAGACTTTTTCGCCCAAAAGATCATAGCTTTGCCATCTTACCTCTTTGAGAAATTTACTTTGACATTATGAACCGCTCCGAGAATCTAGCCCGATTGCCCTCCGAAGATTTTGACCTATGCATTATCGGTGGCGGGGCGAGCGGCTCCGGCTGCGCCCTCGATGCGGCTTTGCGAGGGTATAAAGTGGCGTTGATCGATCGGAAGGATTTTGCCTCCGAAACGTCTTCACGCTCCACGAAGCTCATCCACGGGGGGGTTAGATACCTGGAACAGGCCTTTACAAAGCTGGACTTTTCGCAACTGAAACAAGTACGGCACGGGTTGGAAGAGCGGCGGATCGTGATCAAAAACGCCCCACACCTGGCCCGCCCGCTCGCCTTGCTGACGCCCGTTTTTTCGCTGGCTGAAGGCCTTTATTACAGCATTGGGCTGAAAATGTACGACTGGTTTGCCAACGACAGGACATTGCCCAAGGGCAAGTGGCTTTCCAAAAAAGAAGTGATGGCCCGGATGCCGACGCTGGACAAAAACAAGCTGCACAGCGCGGTGCTCTATTACGACGGTCAGCACGACGACGCCCGCTACTGTTTGGCGTTGGTTCAGTCGGCCCAAGAGCAAGGCGTGGCTGTTGCCAATTACGTTCAGGTGGAAGGTTTTGAAAAAGACGCCAACCAAAAATTAAGCGCGGCCCGCGTGCGGGATACCTTGACCGGGGAGGCTTTTGCGATCAAGGCCAAAGTGTTCATCAACTGCACGGGTACCTTCGCCGACACAGTGCGGCACATGGCCAATGCGGCGCTGCCCGAGCGAATAAGGCCCAGCAAGGGCGTTCACATCGTGCTGCCCTACGAAGTCCTGAACAGCCGCGACGCCATGCTGATCCCCAAAACCAGCGATGGGCGCGTCGTGTTCGCTATTCCATTCGAGGGACAATTGGTTGTGGGGACCACTGATACCGAATTCGAGGACGGCACGAAGGAGCCTTTCCTGATAAAAAAAGAGGTCGATTTTTTGCTAAGTACGTTGCGCCCTTACTTGCTCAAGACCCCGACCGCATCGGAAGTTACGGCGGGCTTCGGAGGACTACGCCCGCTGTTGGCGGCCGACCCCAATAAATCCACCAAAGGGCTCACCCGCGACCACGAGGCCGAGCACGACGAGGCGTCCAATTTAGTCAGTTTATTGGGTGGTAAATGGACGACCTACCGCCTGATGGCCAAAGACACGGTGGATGAAGTGGAGAAAATCCTGGGTGAAAGCCACCCCTGCCTGACCGCCGAACACCTGTTGGCGGGGGGAGAAAACTTCGACTACGAAGCATGGAAGTCCATCCAAAAAAAGTACGAATTGGGCGAAGACACGGCCAAGCATTTGGTGTTAAAGTACGGATCGCGGGCCGACAAGGTACTTGGCCTCATCGGCGAAGATCCCACGCTGGCCGAGCGGCTGGTAACCCGTCTGCCCTATCTCAAAGTCGAGGTAATTTACGCTGCGCGCCACGAAATGGCTGTGGTACCCCGCGACTTTCTGGCCCGGCGTATTCGCCTGGAAATCACCGATTGGAACGCCACGCTCGAATGCCTGCCGATCGTCTGCGATCTGATGGCCGCCGAACTGGGCTGGGATGCTCCCACGGAACGCCGCATGGCAAATGATTACTCGGCGATGGTACGGGACTTTCAACGCGAAGCGGAAGTGTAAAAAGAAAGTTCTTATTCGATCCAAAAGCGGGAGAGGCAAGCCAATGGGCTTGCCTCTCCCGCTTTTGGTAGGTTTCAAGAAATTAAACGCCAGCTAATACCAATTCATCCGCGGCTCGTTCATTGGCGGGCAGTGGTTTTTCTTTCTTGCGATAAAAAATCCAGAAGATGATCGGGAACACCAGCAGCGTCAGTACGGTGGCAGTGATGAGGCCGCCGATGATGATGACCGCCAGCGGTTTCTGTGACTCGGAGCCGATTCCAGTCGATAGCGCAGCGGGCATCAGGCCGATAGACGCCATGAGGGCTGTCATAACCACGGGCCGGGTCCGGACGACTACCCCCTCGCGAATGGCATCGGCGAGTCGCATTCGTTTTCTAAGGTTGTTATGGAATTCCGAAATCAGGATTACGCCGTTCTAGATGCATATCCCCAGCAGCGCGATGAAACCTACGCCCGCCGAGATACCGAAATTAATACCCGTAAGGTGTAGGGCAATGATTCCCCCGATGAGCGCAAACGGTACGTTAGCCAGTACAATCAGGGCGTCTTTGATGTTGCCGAACATCACGAACAGAATCACAAAAATGCCAATCAGGCTAATGGGCACCACCTGCGCCAGCCGCTTGGTGGCCCGCACCTGGTTCTCAAATTCACCTGTCCAGCCTACGCTATAACCCGCCGGTAGTTTTAGTTCTTCGCTAACGTTCTTCTGCGCTTCGGCGATGGTACTACCCAGGTCACGGTCACGGACGGAGAATTTGACGCCGATAAATCGCTTGGTATTGTCGCGGTAAATGAAAGCCGGTCCCGTGGAATTACTGATGGTGGCAATTTCTTTGAGCGGTATTTTGGTGCCATTGATGGCCGGTACCTTCAGCAAGGCCATATCCTTTTCATCCTTACGGTACTCGCGGGCATAGCGCACCCGCACGTCGAATTTTTTCTCACCCTCGTATTTCTGCGTAGCGGTCTTGCCACCAAAGGCCATTTCCAGCACAGCCTGGGCGTCGGCGATTCGGATACCGTAAGCGGCCATTTTTTCGCGGTCGAGAATTACGCTCAACTCGGGTTGACCCACGTTACGCAAGATGCCCACGTCCTCGATACCCGGCACGTGCTGTATTTCCTTTATCACCTGATCGGCTAGCCCGTCAAGCTTTCCGAGGTCGTCACCGTAGATTTTGACGGCGTTGGAGGCGTTGATTCCCGCCACGCTCTCGGCCACGTTGTCGATGATGGGCTGAGAGTAGTTGTAGCCAATGCCCTGGTACTTGGAAAGCGAGTCGTTCATCTCGCGCACCAGACCATCCATCGAGATTTTACGCGTCCATCCGTCCTTGGGTTTGAGGTTGACCTGCATCTGCACGTAATAAAAACCGCTGGGATCGGTACCGTCGTTGCTGCGTCCGGCCTGAGAAAGTACCCCGTTCACTTCCGGAAATTCGCCCAGCTCCTTCCGTAGAATGGCGGTCATCCGCACTGTTTCGGGTAAGCTGTAGCTCATAGGCAATTTTGCTTCCACCCACAGGGCACCTTCGTTGAGCTGGGGCAAGAACTCAGTACCCAGCAGCGTCGCCGAAAGGAAGGTGGCCACGATGACGACCACAGAAACGACAAGCGTCAGCTTTTTGTGCGTAAAAGTCCAGTTGAAACCATTGGCGACGATGCGGTTCCAGAAATTCACGAACGGATTATGCTTTTCCCGGACGTTTTTATTTAAAAGAATGTGGCACAGAACCGGCACCAGCGTCAGTGTCAAGAGCAGCGCGCCCAGTAACGCGAACCCCAGCGTGTAGGCCAGCGGACTAAACATCTTGCCCTCCACTTTCTGAAAGGAAAATATGGGTAGTAAGGCCGTGATGATAATGAGTTTGGAAAAGAAAATCGCCTTGCCCATCTCGGTACCCGTCTTCTTGATGACGCTGCCGATGGCGAGTTTGTTAAATTTCTCCATACCCATCCGGTGTGCCATGTGGTCGAGCGCCACAAAAATTCCCTCAACCATTACCACCGCTCCGTCGATAATGATACCGAAGTCCACCGCCCCCAACGATAATAGGTTGGCGCTCATGCCCATGGCCTTCAAACACAAAAAAGCAAACAGCAAAGCCAGCGGAATGACGATCGACACGGTGACAGTCGTGCGCCAGTCGGCCATGAACAGGAATACGATCACAGTCACCAGCACGATGCCCTCCACGACGTTGTGGGTCACAGTGCGGGTCGTGAATTTCATCAGGTTATCGCGGTCGTAGAAGGTGACCATCTTTACGTCTTTAGGCAGGACGCGCTCGTTCAAGTCGGCAATTTTTTCTTTCACGCGGGCCAGTACCTCGTCAGGGTTCTCGCCCTTGCGCATCACCACGATTCCTTCCACCACATCGTCGCTGCTATCCAGGCCCACCTGCCCCACACGCGGCATGGAGCTCTCCTGAATATCGGCCACGTTCTTGACTAATACGGGGTTTCCACCCGCGTCGTCGATGATGATGTTGCCGATGTCTTCTTCGGTGTTCAGCAAACCGACGCCGCGCACCACGTAGGCCTGCCCGTTTTTCTCGATCACATCGCCGCCCACGTTGACGTTGCTTTCCTGCACGGATTGGTAGACTTGCAGCGGCGTGATGTCGTACTTGGCGAGGCGGTTGGGGTCCACGCTTATCTCGTAGGTTTTCTCCTGGCCACCAAACGCCACAATGTCGGCCACGCCGGGAATTGCCCGGAGCTGGCGGTCGATGGTCCAGGTCTGGATTGTGAGAAGGTCGCGGGTGTCGCGGGTCGGGCTTTTGAGCACATAGCGGAAAATCTCCCCCGTTGGCCCGTAGGGAGGCTGCACGTCGGGCTCCACCTCGTTGGGCAGCGAAATCGTGCGTAGCTGGTTATTGACTTGCTGCCGGGCAAAGGCATCCTCCACGTTATCGTCGAAAATAATCTTGATGACCGACAGGCCGAACATTGTGATGCTACGGACGCTGGTTTTCTTCTGCACCGAGTTCATCGCGATTTCGATGAGCGTCGTCACGAAGCGCTCGATTTCCTCGGCAGAGCGGCCGTTCCATTCGGTTACGATGATGATCTGGGTATTGGTCACGTCGGGGAATGCCTCGATGGGCATATTCTTAAACGCGACGAAACCCGAGATGGCCAGCACACCCACCCAGAAGAAGGTGAAGGCTTTATTTTTGAGCGAGAAGGCGATAATGCCTCGGATGAATTTATTCATGGTTCTTAGTCATTCAATGCGTCGTATACCAGCAACTGATTGGCAATCATCACTTTTTCGCCGGGTTTGAGGCCCACCGAGAGGTAGGTAGTGTCGCCAATCTGACGGTAGACCTCCACTTCGCGGGTCTCGATGTTGTGGCGGTCTTTAAATACCATTACGAAATTCTTGCTTTTATCAAACACCACCGCCGACGATGGGACGGTCAACATACGCTTGTCGCCTTCCACAAACGAAAGCTTGATCGAGGCGCGCATTTCGGGTTTGAGCAGATAATCTTTATTGGTGAGTTGAATCCTGATTTTCATCGCCTTGGTATCAGGGTCGATAATATTGAAAATCTTGTCCACCTTGCCCTTGAATACCTTGTCGGGATAGCTGAGCGTGGTCACGTTGGCATCCACGCCGAGTTTCACTTGCTCGATGTCGCTCTCGTTGACGTTAGCGATCGCCCACACTTCGTCGATCTGGGCGATGTCGAAAATGTTGTCACTGCGGTCGCTGCGGAGCAGTTCGTCCTGGTTAATATCTTTCTGAATGACAAATCCGTTGAGCGGTGAGCGTACTTCGTAGATCGCGCCCTTCTTGATGCTATAAATTTTGAAAGTTTCCTGCACCCGGCTCAGCTGCGAGTTCGCCTTATCCAATTGACTCTTGGCTTCAACCACATCACGATCGGCGTTGAGCTTACCCTCGTTAAGCTCCTGCACTACTTTGAGGTTGTTCTTGGCAACCAGCACATCGTTCTGCGCGTCGTCCAGATCTTTATCGAAACCCGCCACGTCAGTACTGCGAATCGTCGCCAGCAATTGACCCTTTTTGACATAATCGCCTAACTCCACGAATACCTTCGTGACGTTGCCGCCCACCACCGGGTACACTTCGATGAGTTTGTTATTGTCGGCGGTGATTTTGCCATAGAAGCTCAACTCGTTGCGGACCGGCTCAGCTTTGACCTCCGCCAACTTGGTGGAAGCCATCATTTTCTGACTCAGCACAAAGGTCTGAGCGATTTCCTCCTTAGGCGGTGCTTCGTGACCGCAAGCCGTTAGCAAGATCAGGAGTACGGGAAGATGTTTCATGTTTGTTTATTTATTTAGTTGTTGAGGTGTTTTGGCGCCAGCCACTTTGTGCCTTTGGACGCCACGGGGCGCCCCGCTTTGCCCCTTCTTCAGAATACCGTCGCATTGACTATCTGATTGACGCTTTCTTCGGAGAGGACCAGTTGCTTGCGGAGCTCGTTCATTTGCAGCATACTTTGGTTGTAGCTTTCCATGAAGTCGGTAAATTCCAGGATCGGCACATTACCCCGGCGGAAGTTTTGGATGATCGAATTATAGACAATCTCAAAATTCTGGGTAGCCGTAGCCAGCTGTCGGTATTGCTGGCTTTGCTGTCGCAAGGTGAGCAAAGCAGCGTTGATCTGGTTACGGATGTCCTGCAACTGAAAATCCTTTTGAGTCCGGGATTGCTCGACCTGCCATTCGGCTATCTTGATATTTCCCTTGTTGCGGTTCCAAAGCGGCAGCGGAAGGCCCAGCGTGAGGTTGACCTGGTTGTTAAAAGCGCCACCACGCTGGTCGTAGGACAACCCGGTGGTGAGGTCGGGCGTGGCCAGCGAACGTTGCCAGCGCGCGTATAGGTCGTTGCTTTCGATCAGTTTGAGCGAGCGCCGGTAGTCGGGATTACTCTGTTTGGCCATTTCCACGAGTTCGTCGACATCGGCCACGAGCGGTTTGTCGTAGAGCGTTTGCAAATCGCTGTCGCTCAGCGCGGGCACAATTGGGTCGGTGCTACCTACGATCAGGCTGAGGTCGCGTTGCGCTTCCATCACATCGCGCCTAATCAAGATAAGATCGTTGCTGAGGTTAAGCGACAACGATTGCAGCCGCACGAGGTCTTTCATCGGCACATTGCCTTTCTGCACCTGAGCGGCGTAGGCTTGCACCAGGGTATCTACCCGCGCGGCCTGAGAAGAAATGCTTTCAATCTTGCGTAAATCAAAATACAGACTGTAATACCGCTGCCGCAGCTGGAACCGAAGGTTTCGCACCAGCTGCTCAAACTGCAGTTGGGCCAGCGCGACGTTGGATTTGGCAAATTCGATCTCATTTTT